>JAUIHJ010000348.1 GCA_030432015.1 bacterium | reverse complement strand
ATGGCAACCACGGCGTGGTGTTGACCGGTGCGGGTGTCGCAGGCAACCTGGTCCAGGGCAATCTCATTGGGGTCGACGCGACCGGCATCCAGGCGCTGGGCAATACGAATGTGGGCGTACGCATCGGTGATGGAGCCCACGACAATACGGTTGGTGGAACCACGCCCGGTGCAGGTAACGTGATCTCGGCCAACGGTAGCGAGGGTCTGCTGCTGGTGGACGCCGGCACGACGCGCAACGTCGTCACCGGGAACCTGATCGGCACGGACATCACGGGCACGGTTGATCTGGGAAACACTCAGAACGGCGTGACGATTTTCGCTGCCGCAGCCAACACGATTGGCGGGGCGACGGCGGGTTCTGGAAATGTGATCTCAGGCAACGGCCAATTCGGCGTGGCGATCTCCGGCCCGTCAGCGACGGGTAACACAGTTCAAGGCAACGCGATTGGCACGGACATTACGGGCACGGCCGATCTTGGCAATGCCAGCACCGGGGTGTATCTCTCCGCTCCGAACAACACGCTTGGTGGGACGGAGGCCGGCGCGGGGAACTTGATTTCCGGCAACGACTTTGGCGGCGTCCGGATCAGCGGTGCGGCGGCGTCTGGAAACAGCATAATGGGCAACCTCATCGGAACCCAGATCGACGGAACGTCGCCGCTGGGAAATACGAGTCACGGCGTTCGGATCCATGACGCGAGCCACACCATCATCGGCGGTACGGCGGCGGGCGCGGGCAACGTCATCGCGCATCAATCCAGTCATGGCATCACGGTCGCTGGCGTCGCAGAGGGCAATCAGATCCAAGGCAATTCCTTTTTCGCCAATGCAAAACTGGCGATCGATTTGAATGCCGACGGCGTTACGGACAATGATACGACCAGCGGCAGCGAGGACGCCGACACGGGGCCAAATGGACTGCAGAACTTCCCGCTCCTCGGCGCGGCCTTCCTCGGCGCGAGCCTGGAAATCGAATACTCGGTTCCGTCTGCGACCGACCATTCGACCTATGACCTGACCGTTGACTTCTACGTGGCCGATTCGTCAGGCTTCGAAGGACGCACCTATCTGGGCAGCGATGTCTATTCCGCAGGCGACGCCAACGACTCGCGATTGGCAACCATCGCGGTCGGAACCGCAAACGTGGGGGATCAGATCGTCGCCACGGCCACCGACGCCGACGGCAACACGTCCGAGTTTTCCATGCCAGTCACGGTCACGGGCAATTTTTTCGATCAGCCGTTTCCCAGCGCGGCCATGGCATCAGCTCCGACGGCCGAAACGACGCCGTTGAAGCAGCCTCGTGCTGATGAATCGGTGACTGACGCGACAATCGTCAGCCCCTGGCAGAATCCGACGGACGCCGACGACGTCAACCGGAACAACGTGATCGATCCGAACGACGCCCTGCTGGTCATCAATGCACTCAACGACGGGCTCACATTCGCGCTGTCTTCTGTCGATACCTGGCTGGCGGACGATTATTTCTACGACACCAACGGCGACAACGTGCTGTCACCGCAGGACGCCTTGCGGATCATCAATCGCCTCAACAGGGCCTCCGCGTCGGCGGGTGAGGGCGAAGCAGGGCTTGGGGCCAGTCCCAGCCGAGTCGCAGTCGCCCCGCCCACGGAGTTCACTCGCCACGACCGTAGCCTGCCCGTCGGCAACCCAAACGCGGTCGGCCCTCGCCCCGACTGGAGCGCGTTGGGCAGCGGTGGACCATCTCGAACGCATCACGTCGACCGAGTGGACCTTGCGCTGATCGGCGTTGCCGCAACCGGTCGCAACCGCCTTGATGTGGCGGAACGTGCGTCGTGTGGCGACGACGACCAGGCCGTTGCACGCGACGACGAGAATACGTTGGCACGGCATCTCGCGGGCAACAAGCATCGCGATCACTTGGTCGACGCCGCCCTCGAACAGTTGGACGCATTCGACCTCGTTGGCTTCCGCTTCGAGTTGGACTGATCGGCGTCGGCGTCGACTTCGATCAGTAAAAAACCCGGCTGTTCTGCAACAGCCGGGTAAGCAGCACGTCTCACAGAACGTACTGATCGAGTTATTGGTTTGGGCACGAAACCTGAGGTTCAGTTGTCGCTTTGCTCACTCTCACTTGCGGCTTCTTCGTCGACTCGGTCCTTGTCCTTCTTGCTTCGTTTGGCCTTGGAACCTTGCAGCTTCTTGACAGCCGACTGCAAGGCTTCCACGTCTTTGCGAAGCTGTTCAACGTCGATGGTCGACTCGGTGGCTTGTCGCAGGATCTGGATTTTCCGAGCGGTTGGCGCCTCGTGCGGCGCGACAGGCGCGATCGCTTGTTCCTGAATGACCGGCGCGCCGGGACGAACTTGCAAAGCTTTGAGACGCATCCCGTGCACGCTCGGCGCGAACCCGACTGCCACGCCCGCGCGTCCACCCAGGGAGCCTTTCACGTGCGGACGCACGTCTTCCGGCAGTTTATCGAGGTTTTCTTCGGTCACTTCCCATGTCTCGCCGTCGCGTGTCACTTTGATCTGGGCCGGTGTGTCGCCTTCCTTCTTGATCTCAATCGTAAGACTTTTCGGCAATTTCGCCTTCGCGCCGGACAACGCCTGATGCAGTTCCGTCACATTGATCCGATTGTCAACAACGCCTGGGCCGACAACACGGAAGCGAAGCGGACTTCCGCCCTGTACGTTCGCACTGCGATCGTGAACCCAACTGCCAATCAGGCCTTGTACATCGCCAACTGCGGACGCATCCACTCGAATCGTCTGCTGGTTCTCGGGCCGTTTTTCGGCCGTCACATTCAGTGTCGTCTTCTTGCCGCCACGAATCAGTGACAACGATGCCTCCTTATCTCCCGCCTCCGCGACCGCCTTGATCAAGTCGTCGACCGTCGCAATCGAGGCGTCGCCATACTTCAGCAAGATGTCGTGCTCCTGAAGGCCGGCCTTTTTCGCCGGGCTGTCGTCCATGACTTGCTGCACAATTAGCCGGTCTTCCGCGATCCCCAAGTGCGACTTGAGTGCTGCTTCAACGGGAACTGCATACACGCCAATCCAGTGCGTGCCGCCGGCTTGCGCCACAACCGTGATCCGTTTTTCAGCCGCCTGGGACGACCCGTCGACCACGAATTCGACGTCCACGTCGACGTCGTCGAGTGCTCGAGCGTGCGAGGCAGTCGACAGGATGCCCGTCAGCGCCAACGCGCCAAGTAAACAACAGAGATTGATCTTCATGGACTCATGCTCCTGAAATTGAATTTGACTTACAACATACGTTTGTTTGGAACGTCGATGGAGGCCGCTATTGGGCCGCTCGGTTGGCGGCGAGTGAGATTTCAAAGTCGCCGACTGGCACGTACATTTGCTGGCCGCCTCCCATTTCGACAGGCGACCAACTCACACGCCGCTGGACGTCAAAACCGCTGCGTTGAAGTTGTTGACGCAGGTGATCCAAGGCTGCCGTCGAGTTTTCAAGTAGCACCTGCTGTGCATACGGGTCAAGATCAAAGACCGGGACTTCGACTTCGCGTCCCGCGTCGTCCATAACGAACGTCGCCTCGGCCCAAGGAATCACTTCCGATGCAACCAGCGCAATGTCACCCTCCGACGGCGGCGCGTCGCTCACATCAGTCGCTGCCGATCTCGCCGCTGGACGGGGTATCGGACGCTGCGTGATCAGCGAGGACGGCGTGGGCTTTGCCACCCACCGTTGGCGAAACTCGCCCCCCAAAACAAAGGCCACCAAAAAACAGATTGCCATCGCTAACGCCAGGCCAAGCCAAGATGATGAAGGTGCCCTTGTGGACATTGACAACTCTCCGTCGAGTTCGGCACCGTCAGGCCCCTTGCCATGGCGTCGCCTGCCATTGAGTCCCGTTCCGTCCGGGCGACCGAATCGATCAAGACGGATCGCGTGTGCCGCCTCCACACTGGTCGGGGCGGGTGACTGGTCATTCGCGCCGACATCGGCGCCTAGACTCCCGTTCGACTCCGCACGTTGCATTCCCCGCATGCTCTGTTGCCACGCCTGGGCTTCCAGAAATGCCAGCGCGCAACGCCGCCAAGCGCCGGGTTCTTGATCCAAAGATGCGAGTAGCTGGTGACGCTCGACGTCATTCAATTCGCCGTCGACCAGAAGGTCGAAGCGCAATTCGTCGCCGGGTGGTTGGTCCATTCGATTCATGTTGGTGCCTCAATCACTTCCAATGCCGTCAATTCCGAGCGGAGTCGCTGTCGAGCTCGATGCAGACGCGCTTCGACCGCGCTATGGCTGACCCCAAGACGCTGGGCAATCTCGTGGTACGACCAATCCTCGGTGTACTTCAAGAGCAGGATTTCCATGTCACGTGCTGCCAGGTTTCGCAGCGCGACCCGGATCAAACCTCGACGTTCGTCAGCCAGCAGCCAATCCAGGGGATCGGCCGCGGTGGCCTCCAGTGGCGCCGTTCGCACGGCATAGCTGTCCGCCAGTTTCCGCTGCCGACCTTTCTTACGCCGATACTGAAGTACCTGCCGGACCGCCAACCGGTACAACCACGGCGCTGCCTTGGTCTGATCGCGGAGCGGTGCGGCCTGGCGGACCGCCGCCAACGCAACCTCCTGCATTACCTCGTCCGTCGCATGGCGATCGCGGAGGCGTGAAAATACCACCGTCCGTAACCAGCGATCACAATCGGCCAATATCACATTCCAGTCGGCAGTTGCGACGTGGGGTGGCGGACCGGCAGTGGTGGAGGTTGGCTTCATAAGTAGCGTAATAGTTGCCGCATCACGACAAATCTTGCGGAAATTCTCGCCGGCACTTTTTTCGGCCGGCGGAGCCGATCGAGGATGGATCGATTGAACCAGGAACGCGGCATCTTCGGCGTCCGACCCCCATCCCAGCAGGGCGTTGGTGGACTTTCATTTAGACGCTTATCGTAAATGAAAACCGAAAGAATTGCCCCAGCCGAGGACCCATCCTGGACGGTAGGGGAAGTCAGGAACATAATACGCGGTCGCAACCCCAGATGGTTATCACCGCTCCATTGCATGTTACTGCCTCGAGTTCCTGATCATGCCGAGCCAATCGAATCGCCTCGCCGTGCCCCTCCTCTTGATCAGCTCCACGTTGGTAGCTGCGGGTGGTTGGGAAACCTGGGTTGTGAATGCAGAAGAACCCGTCGTCGCTGCGAGCGATGCCTCGGCCGAGACCGATCGACCGCCGCCGCTGGCAGCCGACCACGCCACCCAACTCCGTTGCACCGACGAACCCGACGAGAGCCAAGCCGCCATGAAAATCGAAGCCACTCCGTTCGGCACCACGCCGGCCGGTGAAAAAGTGACGTTGTACACATGCACCAATGCCAATGGTCTGCTGGTGTCATTGATCGATTACGGGGCGACGGTCGTCCAGGTCGACACGCCCGATCGAGACGGAAAACTGGCCAATATCAATCTCGGCTTTCCGACCCTGAGCGGTTACCTGGGGCCTCACCCCCATTTCGGATCGACGATTGGCCGTTTTTGTAATCGC
This sequence comes from bacterium, assembly GCA_030432015.1. GTDB lineage: Bacteria > Planctomycetota > Planctomycetia > Pirellulales > Pirellulaceae > ARS98. The sequence continues at coordinate 2,932 of JAUIHJ010000348.1, read as the reverse complement.
ATCGCTAAAGGAAAATTCACGCTCGCCGGGAAAGAGTATTTGCTGGCCACCAACAACGGGGCGAATCATCTGCATGGCGGCAAGATTGGCTTCGACAAGTATCTTTGGCAGGCCGAGGAAGTCAAAACGGTCGACGCGGTCGGTGTCAAGTTTTCGCGCCGCAGCGAAGCGGGTGAGGAAGGCTATCCAGGCAATTTGGATGTGACGGTGGCGTATGTGCTCACCAACGATAACGAGTTGCGGGTCGAGTTCACTGCGGTTACGGACGAATCGACGCCACTCAATTTGACGAACCACAACTACTGGAATCTGGCAGGTGCTGGCGCTGGAAAAGTGCTCGATCACGAAGCGACGATTTTCGCGGACCATTACCTGGCCGTTGATGCGGGGCTGATTCCGACCGGCGAATTGGCACCGGTCGCCGGCACGCCGCTCGACTTCCGCACCGCGCGCCCGCTGGGCGAACGACTCGGAGACATCGACGCCGAACCAAAAGGCTACGATCATTGTTTCGTACTCCGCGGCCAAGCAGGCGGACTCGCCCTGGCCGCGCGAGTCAAGGATCCGGGCTCGGGACGCGTGATGGAAATCTACACCACGCAGCCTGGCATTCAGCTCTATACGGGCAACTTTCTGGACGGCTCCGCGGGCAATGGCGGATTTGGTCAACACGAGGCATTCTGCCTGGAAACCCAGCATTATCCCGATTCGCCGAATCAACCGGATTTTCCCAGTTCGATCCTGAATCCGGGTGAGTCGTTTCGCCAGTTGACGGTTCATCGGTTTTCGATCGAGTAGCACGGCGACGTCACGTTGCGAATTACGGGATCGTTGCCTGTGCGTCCTCGCTAGGGTTGCGTCTGGTGTGGTAGTGAATATGGAGAACACGTCAATGGAAACCAGAACGCTTGGTAAGACCGGCTTGGACCTTACAACCCTGTCGTTTGGGGCTTCGTCGCTGGGTGCAGAGTTTCGCAACATTGACCTGGCAGAAGCCTTTCGCAGCGTTCGCGTGGCCGTCGACCTGGGTATGAACTTCATCGACACGTCCCCGTTTTACGGTCGCGGGATGAGCGAGATGTTGCTGGGTCGCGTGCTCCCGGAGATTCCCCGCGACAGCTACTACCTCGGTACGAAGCTGGGACGATATGCGGGCGAGCACTTCGATTTTAGCGCACGACGAGTTGCAGAAAGCATCGACATCTCTCTGGAACGCATGAAGGTCGATCACCTGGACATCGCACTGTGCCACGACCTGGAATTCGTCGAGATGTCGCAAATCGTGGAAGAGACCCTTCCCGCACTTCGCCGGCAAGTTGAAAAGGGAAAGGTGCGTTTCATCGGCGTCAGCGGCTATCCCATGAAGATGTTCAAGTACATCCTGGAGCGTGCAGAGATTGACGTACTACTGACGTACAATCACTACACACTGCAGAACGATATGGCCCTTGAACTGGTGCCGATCTGCCAGCAAAAAGGCGTCGGCCTGATGAATGCCGCACCGTTTTCGGCGCGCCTGCTGACAGCCGCGCCGCTGCCCGCGTGGCATAAGGCAACGCCCAAAGTCCGCGAAATTGCCAAACAGGCAGCGGATCACTGCGCACGCCGTGGGGTCGACATCGCCCAACTCGCCCTGCAATTTTCCATCGCGAATCCAGACATGACCACCTGCGTCACCGGTTCGGCCAATCCGGACCGCGTCGCACAGTGGGTCTCGTGGGCGGCCGAACCGATGGACCGGCAATTGTTGACCGAAGTCCTGGAGATTCTCAAGCCGATTCACAATTGGTTTTATATCGAAGGCCGACCCGAAAACAACGACGTACCGACCGTCGAATCATAAGCCAGACACGACCATCAGGAGAAAGATCGCATGCGCGCCATCCGTTTGGAAGAGCCCAAGAATTTTCGCTACGTGGAGATTGACGAACCCGCCGGGCCCGGACCCGGCGAAGTGCTTGTGCGAACCCACCGCATGGGCATCTGCGGCACGGACTACAGCGGATATCTCGGCAAGATGCCCTTCTTCCGCTACCCACGAGTGCCGGGTCATGAACTTGGCGTGGAGGTCCTGGAGGTTGGCGCGGGCGTGACCAACGTCGCACCGGGCGCCCGCTGTAGTGTCGAGCCATACATGAATTGCGGGACCTGTTTTGCCTGTCGCAAAGGGAATGGCAACTGCTGTGACAGCTTGAACGTCATCGGCGTGATGATCGACGGCGGCCTGTGTGATCGGTTTCTCATTCGCGCGGACAAGTTGCACCCGTCAGAAAAACTAAGCTTCGAACAACTGGCGCTGGTGGAGACGCTGGCGATCGGATGTCACGCCTGTGATCGAGGCGCACCGCAACAGGGAGCTCACGTTCTGATCATTGGTGCCGGGCCGATTGGATTGGCGACGCTCGAGTTCACACGACTGACGGGCGCCACCATTACGGTGATGGACATGGTGCCGTCGCGGCTGGAATTCTGCCGCCAAACGTACGGCATCGAGCACACGATCGTATTTTCTGGCGATGGCAGCGAACTCGACCAGATGAAACGCATCACCGGCGGTGACATGTACGAAGTCGTGACCGACGCCACGGGCAACAACCGGTCCATGGCCAACGCGTTGCAGTACGTGGCACACACCGGCGAGCTGGTATACGTCGGCATCACGACGGAGGAAGTGTCGTTCCCGCATCCAGCCCTGCACCGCCCAGAAATGACGATCAAGGGGTCACGCAATGCGCTCCCGTCGGACTTTGCTCGAATCATCCGCTTGATTGAAGATGGCACAATCGATACCGAGCCGTGGATCACACACCGCGTGGCATTTGATAACGTCATCGAAAATTTTGAAACCTATGCGTTGATCTCAAGGGCAGCCCGGGTCCACACCCGCCCGCATTGGCTGTACCTGGGGCGCGATTTTTCCAAAATCGACCAC
>JAUIHJ010000347.1 GCA_030432015.1 bacterium | reverse complement strand
AGACCTGGTATCGCGATTTTGATCTGCGTTCCGAGACGTTTGAAGGCAGCATCCACAAAGCGCAGCTCAAGACGGCCGACGGGGTGTTCGACATGCAGCCGCGGTACTTTCACGCGGATGCGGCGGCACAGGGATTTAGGAAGCCCGCAAAAGCATTTGGTCTTTACCTGTTCGATTCATTCAAGCAGTTTGAGGGCAAGACCTACGTTGCGCTCAACAATTGGCCGGGCAAGCAAAATGCTCTCGCCTGGGTGCATGACGATCGAGCCACCTTTGAGGTCATCGGTCATTTCAACGAACCGCAATCGCAGCAGCTTAGCGAGGCCGCCGTCAACCGCCTTCCCGATGGTACGTGGATGGCGATTTGTCGCAACGATGGCGGCAACTACCACTTCACGACGAGCTCGGATGGCATGACGTGGAGCGTAGCCAGGGAACTGCCGTTCGTACAGCAAGGGCTCAACTCGAAGCCGACCTTCGACAAGTTTGCTGGCGTCTATTACCTCGGCTGGCAGGAAAACACGCGCATCAATGGGTGCAATCGCAGCGTTTTCAACGTGGACATCTCGCGCGACTGCAAAACGTGGGAACGCAAGTATCGCTTCGAGACACCGGAGTCCTTCCAGTACCCAACGTTTCATGAACACGAGGGCGCAATCTGGCTGTCTGTTTCACAAAGCGATCATGGCGGCTCCTCGGATCGCATTATGTTCGGGAAGCTGGAAGACGTCGGCGCCTTTTCCTCCCAAGAAGGCCTCACCCGCAAACCGATTCCTCCACTTCCACCCGCGACGATGAAGTTGGGCGCGAAACTGTTCACCGATCGCGACTACACGCTCATCGAAGCCCCTCAGTTGCTGCTCGGACGCACGTTTATTCGAACCAGTATCGAGGGCTACACGATCGAATGCGTCACGCCCGGCGACCTTTTCGTGGCGACGCTCAGTACGGATCATTTTTCCAACCGCCGCGGCGATCTGCTGGACCGGGGATTTAAAAAAGTCGACACACCCGAATTCCAGCTCTTTCAGGGTGACCTCAACCGGGTATTCGCTTACCACAAACGTCTTGAGAGCGGCGAGAAGGTGACGTTTCGCAAACTCGCCTTTCCGGTGCTGGGCGATGGGCTGCAGATCAAATTGCTCGCGGCCGGCAAACCGAAAGCCGCAACCAATCAGGAAACGCCCGAGCAGACGGCCGCCCGCATCGCCAAGATGGAGAAGGTCGCAGAACAGGCGCTCGTCCCGCCAATCGTGAACACGTCGCCACTTCCCGAATACGGCTACGACAAACTTGACTATGGCATGACCATCGGCATTGAGCGTACGCCGGGCGGGCGGCTGTGGGCCTGTTGGGTCGCGGGCGGTGACAGTCCCGACGCGTATTTCGTCCTTGCTTCCAGCGACAACGACGGTGCGAGCTGGTCGAGCCCCCGTGCGGTCGTCGATTCTCACGAAGAGGGGCTCGGCGCGAAACGCAGCATCCTCGTCGGCAATCTTTGGACGGATCCCAAAGGGCGGCTTTGGCTCTTCTTCGACCAATCGATGGACATGTTTGATGGCCGCGGTGGAGTGTGGGGCACAATCTGCGAGAACCCCGACGCCGAAGCTCCGGTCTGGTCCAAGCCGCGGCGCATCTGGCACGGCGTTACGCTCAACAAACCGACCGTGCTCTCCACCGGCGAATGGATGCTCCCGATCTCGCTCGACCAACGTCCCGGCTTTCGCGAGTTCCGCGGTTGCTTCCGCGAACTCGACCCGCTGCGCGGCGCCAATGTTTTTGTTTCGACCGACGAGGGCGCGACATGGCAACGGCGCGGCGTCAGGTCTTTCCCGGATCCTGACTGGCACGAGCACATGATTGTCGAGCGTCGTGACAAATCGTTGTGGATGCTGGCCCGGACGCGACGGGGGATGATGGAATCGGAATCCGCCGACGCAGGCCGCACGTGGTCCGAGCCGGCCCCGTCGAACATCAAACATCCCGTGGCGCGTTTCCACATTCGACGCCTGGCTTCAGATCGCTTGCTGCTCGTGAAACACGGAACCACCATCGACACCCACAAAGGCCGCAGCCATTTGACTGCCTGGCTTAGCGACGATGATGGCGAAACATGGCGTGGTGGCCTGATGCTCGACGAGCGGTCAGGCGTGTCGTACCCCGACGGTTTCCAGGCCCCCGATGGAACCATCTACATCTCCTGGGATCGCAATCGCGCGACCGACGGCGAAATTCTGATGGCCCGTTTCACCGAGGAGGATATTCTCGCCAGAGCGTTCAACGGGCCAACGTCGCAGACGAAGATCCTTATCAGCCGTCCGCTCGCGCGCGAGGTGTCGCAGCTTCCAACTTTCCAGGGGCCGACCGCCGGAGTGAACCGCGAGATCGACATGCAACTCGTCGACCTTTCTGCGGACAAGGATCGGCACTCTGTCGTCGCGGCCGGTACAACGTCGGTTTATCAGGGGCACTGTGACACGGTGTTGCTGCCTGACGGGAAGACCATGTTCACCGCTTGGTGTCTCGGCCACGCGCAGTGGATCGGCCCGATCGCGAGGAGCACGGACGCCGGACTCACTTGGAGCAAGCCGCTTAGCGTGCCAAGCAACTGGCAGGAAACCTCAAACACGCCCGCGTTGCATCGCCTCGTCGCGCCGGACGGCACGGCGCGACTCTTCTGCTTTGCCGATGGTCTCGATTGGAGCCGCCAGGGGAAACCGCCCTATCCGATGCATCAATCGTTTTCCGAAGACGATGGCAAGACCTGGGCTCCAATGGCTCCCAATGGTGTCGAAGGAGAAGTGCCACCGAAGACGATCCACACCTTTGATAATGGAAAACGTCACGTCATGTGGACCGACCTGCCTGGCTATGTCACCCAGAGCGAATCGCTCGATGGGGGGCTGACCTGGAGTCCCAGTCGCCGCATCCTCCGTGTCCCGTCACGATGGAGTCAGCCCTGCGTGATTCGTTCTCCCGACGGGAAAACGCATCTCATGCTGCTACGCGAGAATAGCCGCCAACACCATTCGCTGTTTTCCGTCAGCCGCGACAATGCGAAGACATGGACCGCGCCAAAGGAGTTGCCCGCGACTCTCACCGGCAATCGGCACGTCGCAAAATTCGCCCTCGACGGGCGCCTTGTCGTTGCCTTCCGCGATGTGGCCAAGACCAGTTCGACGTTCGGCCATTATGTCGCGTGGGTGGGACGCTTCGAAGACATTCTCAACGGCCGACCAGGGGACTATCGTATCAAACTCTTTCACAACGCACTGCGCAGCGAGTCGGACAAGCCGGGGAAGGGAAACACCGACTGTGGTTATTCCGACCTCGAAGTGTTGCCAGACGGCACGGTCATCGCGACGACCTACCTCAAATATGCAGAGGGTCCCGAGGAACATTCCGTGATGAACACCCGCTTCCGCTTGACGGAGACCGATGCGCTGGCCAGCGAGCGCCGGAAGGAGCCCACGTTTGTCAGGCTGTTCGACGGCAAGAGCTTCTCCGGCTGGGAGCATGGCGGCAATTGGGTCATTGAAGACGGCGCTTTCTTCCGTAAGGACCGTGGCGGACCACTCACCTATACCAACGCGTTCGTGCCGAATGACTTCGAACTTCGTTTTGAATGGAAAGTGTCCAAAGGCTGCAACTCCGGTGTCTACTACCGGCCTGCGCAGTACGAATATCAGGTCCTCGACAACGTCCACAGTCCCTACGGCGAGAATCCTCGGCAGGCGGCGGGCTCGCTCTTTTTCTGCATGGCTCCATCAAGAGACGTGACCAAACCCTACGGCCAATGGAACAGCGGGCGGGTGAAATGCAAAGGCACGGTCATCGAGCATTGGGTCAACGGCGAGCGCGTGTTGTCCTTCGACTACACTGATCCGAAGTGGGCCCGTCACGTCGAACTATTAGACATCCGCGGCGCCGATCTCAAAGCGCGCGGTGGCCGTCTGTGGCTTCAGGACCACGGGCAGGATGTCTGGTTCCGCAACCTGCGGTGGCGCGAAATTCCGGGCGAGGAAGAACTTGCCGCTGACCCCGATTTCGTTCCCCTGCCAGTGGCAGGAGAGGCGCTGAAGAAAGAGCAGGATCGCGTGAAACGGATGCTGGAAACGCAGAAGAAGCAGCAAGAAGATTAAGCGACAACGATTTCGGTCCCGCGGGCGTCCCGCCTGCCTGATGCCGTTCGATCCCGGGTGCCGTTCACCCCTTGATCTGAAAGTCGATGCAGCCGCTGCCTACAAGAGGTATCAGGCGCGAAGGTTTCCCGGTTCGGAGCGTGGCCACTCCGGAGGAGCATTCCGTCCAGACCGGAAAAAGCGGGACCTGGCCTGATCTTGATTGAAGTGCTTGCCCCGATCGTCAGCCGATCCATCTGACGCGTCGGTACGAGTCTTTGGATCGCATGACTCGTCCATGGCTTGAATGGTCAGAAACTTGAGCCTGAGCAGCTTACGGGCTCAAACCACAGGACGTGGCAATAGCGAAAAAGTTTCAGTTCTCGCCTAACCATCCGGAGGTTTTGGCTATCTTCCTGTAATGAATAGTGACCAGAATTCACCGGCGAACACGATTCGGCAGATCAGCCTGCATCAGGCACCGTTGTTGGCATATATCCTCGCGCTGCATCCTAACCGCAGCGATGCCCAGGACATTCTACAGGAAACCAATGTCGTTCTTTGGCAGAAGATTGGTGAGTTTCGCGAAGGAACCAACTTCAAGGCATGGGCGTTTCGGGTTGCCTATCTCCAGACACTTGCACATTTTAAACGACACAAGCGTGGCAATTGGTTGGGATTTTCGTCGGAATTGGTCGAAACGCTGGCGAGTGAGGCAGTCGGTTTCGTGATCGAAACTCCGGACGGTTACGCGATTGACTACGGGACGCGGTTTGCCGTGCACGTCGATCGAGCGGCACGGCGCTCTGACTTTGAATTGATCGAGGGGGAGATTGCCGTTCACCACTCCGGCACGGGGAAGGAAGTCAGGTTGCAGGAACCCCACAAAACCGTCTCGGTCCACGAAGGTTCCGTCAACCTCATCGACCTGGAACAGCAAACGAGTGCACTGGATCCAACGAGCGACGTTACTCGAATCGGGACGAACGGCCGAGCCACATCGGTGCTGCGGAACAACAAGCGGCACAAGTTCCTCGATCCGGAAGTGCTGTCCGTCAAGAAGACCGACAATGGCAAATGGGATCATCGATCGTTTTTTGCCTTCGATCTGTCCACGGTTGACGCCGGTCGCCTCACGGCCGCGAGGCTGCGTTTGAATCTGGTCCCAAGCCAGCGGGGGTTTGCCTCGCGACTGCCAGAGCTCAATCGATTTGGCGTTTATGGACTGACGAATCCAGCTAAGGCGGACTGGACGACCGAAGCCACCTGGGAAGATTCTCCCGCTCCGGAGGATGGCATCCTGTTGGGTACGTTTGAGATCCCCCGGAGCCAGCAGCGCGGTTCATTTGGAATTGCCAACCAGGAACTCGCTGAGTTTCTCCAAACATTTCCTGGCCAATCGGTGACACTGATCTTGGTCCGTGAGACGACACAAGTCGAAGGGGAAGTTCCCGGACTGACCCACATGTTTGCCAGTGATGCTCATCCCGAAGCCGTGGGACCGTTGCTGGAACTCTCGTTTGAATAGGATTGCGCATCGCGCCCACTCCATGAAGTCTACTTACCTATTCATATTCTCTCAGTTGACACATGCGGAAACGAAGCCCACGAGGACCTCAACATCATGAATCGCCCGCTCATTTACTTATTCGCGATCGTAGCTGCGGTTGGCAGCCTGGTCGCGGTTCCCGTCCGGGCTGACGATTCGCCAACGGCGGCAATGCCAGCGAAGCACTTGGTGATCTTCAAGCAACACTGCTTGGAATGTCACGACGCGGCAACCAAAGAGGGCAACATTGATCTGGAGAATCTGTCGTTCACCATCAGCGAGGACATTGCGACCGCGGAACGTTGGGCGAAGGTCTTGAATGCGATCAACTCGGGCGAGATGCCGCCCGAGGATGCCGAACCGCTGAGCAATGCTGATAAATCTGACTTTCTGAAAGACCTGTCCGAGCAGATGGTCGTCGCGCGGAAAATCCTCACCGACTCGGGTGGCGTCGTCACGATGCGCCGATTGAATCGCCGCGAATACGCGAACACGATCGAAGCGCTGCTGGGCGTGCGACCCGACGTTACAGACCTACCGGACGATCAGGCGACGTCGGGTTTCGATACGCAGGGCGCGTCGCTGTTTATGTCGAGCGATCAGATTGAGCAATACCTCGCAACGGCGCGTCGATCGCTCGAACTGGCGTTGCTGCCACGGAAGCGTCCCGGATTACGAACGATTCGCGTTGAGCCTGAATTGGAATACACGCCTCATTACGCCGCTGCCGCAGAGGAATTGCGAGATCGAAAACGAAGGGCCGAAGCGTTTTTCTCGCAGGACGATAAACCTGCGTCGGAATTCGGATTTCTCGACGAGTACTCGGCGAAGAAACAGCGCGCCGTCGAATGGCTGCCACTGTTGGAAGACTACTTGAATCGCCCGGAGACCAAGTCCGGGATCACGCTGATCATGACGATCAAGCAGGGAGGCTACACAAAGGTGAAGCTGCCGGTTCTTCACGCGGCGCAGGATGGGCGTTACACGATTCGCGTCCGGGCTGCGGCCTACCCCGACGCGCGGGAGCGGTTGCACTATCTTGAATTTTCGGAAGGCTACGGGACCGGACGCACTCGGCTCGGCTGGCGAAAAGTGACCGCTCCGCTATCGGCCCCGGAGATTATCGAATTCTCCTTCGTGCATCGGCCGGGCGAAACCAAGCAGGTCTGGATTCACCAGCGGACCCACCAGGACCGGGCGGACAAGAACCAGGCGACGATCGACATGAAGGCCAACGGCATCGGCACTCCGCCGGGCTTGTGGGTCGATTGGGCTGAAATGATTGGCCCAGTGCGTGACGAACGCCGCGACGCGTTGGTCGCGCAGATTCTGTTCGACAAGCCAGCGGACTGGAGTGACGAGCAATTTGCCAGCCAGGTTCTCCAGCGATTCGGTGAGCATGCATTTCGGGGCGAGTCTCCCAGCGGCGACTACCTGGGAAAACTGCTGGAACGCTACCGTGCGAATCGAAGCAACGGGCAGAGTCGGACCGAAGCACTGATCGATCCGCTATCGATCATGCTGGCTTCGCCCAGCTTTCTGTACATGGTGGAATCGGCAGGCGCTGCGCCGACGGGTCATGGGTCGTCGACGCTCTTGACTGGGCCTGAATTGGCCGTGCGACTGTCGTACTTTCTGTGGAGCGCCCCGCCGGATGACGAATTATTGAAGCTCGGCCGGACCGGCCAACTGCTTGAAGATCGCGTGCTGAAGGAGCAGACGTCGAGGATGCTGGCCGATGCGCGGGCCGAAGAGTTTGTCCGTGGCTTCGTCTATCAATGGTTGCAGATGGACCGCCTGGGGATGTTCCAGTACGACGGTGTCCAATTTCCAACGTTTGACAACGCCGCTCGCGAGTCGGCGGGAGAGGAAATCTTTCAGACCTTCCAACTGATTCTGAAGGACGAGTTACCGCTCCAGACGCTGCTCAAGCCGGACTTCGTGGTGATCAACGATCTGCTGGCCGCTTACTATGGTATTCCGGGAGTCGACGGCCACCAGTTCCGTAAAGTCCCGGTCGCGCAGGATTCCAGGCGAGGCGGTTTGCTGGGCACCGCGGCGGTCCTGGCAATGGGGTCAGACGGTCAGCGAACCTCTCCCGTGGAACGCGGCGTATGGATTCTGCGCAAGTTGCTTAACGATCCGCCACCGCCGGCGCCGGCGAATGTGCCGATGCTCAGTCGACTGGATGGTCAGCCTCTTGCCGCCCGCAATTTGGCGCGCGCACACCAGGAACAGCCGCAGTGCGCGAACTGCCATCAAAAAATCGACCCGATCGGTTACGGACTGGAGAACTTCGATGCCGCCGGTCTGTGGCGCGACATGGAAGTGATCGACACACCGGGAAAATTCCGCAAGCGGAAGAAGTTGGAGGCATTCCCCATCGACCCCAGCGGGCAACTTTCGGACGGCACACCGTTCGCCGACTACTTCGAACTCCGCAGTGCTGTGGCAGAACGCGGTGATGCCTTCGCGCGAGGCTTCACGGAATCACTAATCACTTACGGGCTCGGCCGACCCTATGGATTTACGGATCAGGAATTGGCCGACGAGATTATCCGCCATGCGAGCAGCAGCGATTACAGAGTGAGTTCCTTTGTACACGCACTCACGCAGTCGGCGGTTTTTCGCACGAAATAGGCTAACCGCGAGAGTTCGAGAAACTCGGTCAAATCATTTTCATCGACAGGATCACGCCATGACAAACCACTTTACTCGCCGCGAAGTTCTTCGCAGTAGCACCGCACTGATCGCGCTGCCGTTTCTCGAGTCACTGGGACTCAGCCGTGACGCCAATGC
>JAUIHJ010000346.1 GCA_030432015.1 bacterium | reverse complement strand
TCCGGAAGCCCCGCCGGCCAAGGCGGCGAAGAAGTCGGCTGCGCCCGCCAAGGCCAGTTCTACCGGTGCGGCCAAGGGAAAGAAAACGCCGGCCGCAAAAAAAGAGACTGCCTCGCCCAAGAAGAAATCACCGACCAGCAAAGCCCTCAAGAAGAAGAAGCCTCGGTAAAGGACGACGCCACGACCATTTCCTCGATGTCGGGGTGTCGCCAAGTGGCGGACCGTGGTGCGTTTCGGCCCAACGACCGGGACTGCGACCGCAAGCATTCGACCGATGCCAAGCTGCCGGCGACGGGCGGTTGCGTGCTCACGCAGCGGTAGGACGTCCCGAAGCTGGCAAATGCCGCCCCGGCACGTGCGACGAGTTGCTCGCCTCACGTCCGCCAGACGGACCGCGCGTTGCTGACACGGTCTGAGGAACCCGTTTCGTCATGCAGCCGTCAATGAGATCGCCATGGGGACGAGGCGTCATTCGCCATCGATGGCCAGGTTGCCAGCCGCGAGACCTCGCTACGTCGATGGGTGGTTGGAGCACCGCGGACGACCTGGATCCCGCCTTGGTGACAAAGTTTTGTCTCTGCTAAACTTGATCACATAAGCGACCGTGGTTCGCTAATCGCAAAAACACCTGAGGTGGAAATGCATGTTCCCATTTGCCCCTGATTGGACACCGATGCTGTCCCCGTCGCGTCGTTTTCGAACGCTGTTGGACCGCACGCATCTGTCTGGGGCGCGGATGCTTGGTCTCATGGTGGGGTGCCTGCTGGCGATGGGGCCGGTGTGCCTTGTGCTGGGACAGCCGGCGGATCCTGCGAAACGGCGGGTGGATCGAACGGAAACCGAAGATCGTCCCGAGGTCTTTCGTCCGCGTCAACGTCGCACCGAAGCGGATGAAGATCTGCTGACATCGGCGGCCCATTTCGCACAGGCGAGAATGTATCTGCACCGGCAGAACGAAGCGCTGGCGTTGAGGCATTTTCAACGCGCTTGGCGCTTCAATCAGGAGCGTGTTTTGCTGCTCGATCAGATTGTGGCCTTGGCCAGTAAGCTGCGCCGCAACGAAGAAGCCGCCCGCTATGCCGTATTATCGGCGGAACGGCGACCGCGCGATGCCCGGCTGTTGATTCAGTTGGGAGGGCTGTTGAGTCAGCAGAATCAACCCGGTCGCGCATTGCGAATGTATGAACAGGCCATCTCGCTGCAACAGGAGAAAGAACTCAACCCGCAAGCGGTCGCGATTCGAGTTGAGATGGGCCGACTCTATTTCATAAACGAGGATTACGAGAATGCGTCTCGGATATTCGCGGCGGTCCGTGACGCGCTGGAGGATCCGCAGATTGTCAGCGAGCAGCAACGCGAGGCGCTGCTGTCGAAACCGTATGCGCTGTACAGCCTGATGGCCGCGAGCTTTCTGGAGGCCGAGCGATTCGACGAGGCAGCGGCGATGTTCCGGAAAGCGAATTCCTTCGAGGTGAATGCGCCACGATTGGATTTTCACCTGGCAGAAATTGCTCTTCGCAAGCACGCAGACGATCAAGCGCGGAAGCTGCTGGACCAATACCTTGATTCGAAGTCGACCGCCGCCGGGGTTGATGCCTATCGTGTCTTGCAACAGCTCTGCCAGCGCGAACATCCTGAAGCAGACGCCGCACAAAAGGAGCTGCTGGCGGAGCTGCTTCGCCGGCATGCCAGTGATCCGGAGAATGTACCGCTAGGCTACTTCTTGGCTGACGCGTTGATGGCGGCCGACCGGTTGGACGAAGCGGAGCCCCTGTACGTCGATTTGCTCGAACGCCAACCGGCCGCTGACGCTTATACCGGTTTGGCAACCATCTATCTGCGGCAGCAGAACGTGCCCCGCCTGTTGGATGTCCTTGGGCGGGTCGTCGTGGCGACAAAGTCGTTGGACATGCTGGAGGATGAAATCACCAAGCTGGTGGCCGCCGATGAGCTGGTCAAGCAGTTATTCGAGCTAGCCCGTCGTGCCAGCCAGGAATCGGCTGCGGCGGAACGCCTGGCGGCAAGTTTGGCCGCCGCGCACGTGGCTCTGGCCGCCCAGGAGTTCGAAGAATTTGATGCGTTCGCCGCGCTTGCCGCGGATGCTGCCGGCGACGATCAGGTCGGCATCCTCGAACAGCTCGGCTTGGCGACGTTTATTGCCGAGGACGCTGTCCGCGCCGCCGACTTGTTTCGCTTGGCCCTGACCAAGAATCCATCGGCCGAGGCGGAGAGCACGCTGCAGTATTACCTGGCTGGTGCGGCACAGTACGCGGGCGATACCGAGGCGGCGCTGGCCGCCGCGCAGCGGGCCGCCGAATTACGCGAGGACTCGCCGCGATTCGCCGGTCGCCGGCCGTGGATTCTTTACCAGGCTAAGCAGCACGATCGAGCCGAGCAGGAATATCTCCAACTGATCGAAAAATACGAAGCGAATTTCGATTCGCCAGGCGCGCGGGATGTCCTGCGCGAGGCACGATTGATTTTGTCGAATATTGAAGTCGAGCGACAGCGGTTTCCGCTCGCGGAGGAGTGGCTGGCCCAGGTCCTGGACGAATTCCCCGAGGACATCGGAGCGAAGAACGACCTCGGCTATCTCTGGGTGGACCAGGGGCAGCACCTCCAACGTGCCACTCGCATGATTCAACAAGCGGTTGAGGCCGAACCGGATAACATCGCCTACCGTGACAGCTTGGGTTGGGCCTATTATCGCCTGGGACGGTTTGCCGATGCCATCAAGGAGTTGCAGATCGCGACCGCGGGGGATGAGCCTGATGGTGTGATCCTGGACCACTTGGGTGATGCGCATGCTGGCGAGAAGCAAACGGATCAAGCGGTCGCAACCTGGCGGCGCGCTCTGTCAGCCTTTCGGAAAGCGAACCAGACCGATCGTCTCCCCGCGATCGAAGCCAAGATCAAACAACACAGCCAAAATTGAAAAGAGGATGATGCAGCATGGCAGGACATTCCCATTGGGCAGGAATCAAGCACAAGAAAGCGGTCATCGACAACAAGCGTGGCAAGCTGTGGAGCAAGATTTCCAAGGCCATTATCATCGCCGCCAAAATGGGCGGTGGCGATCCCGATGCGAACATCCGCTTGCGGCTCGCCGTCTCTGACGCGAAGGCCGCCAATATGCCCAACGACACCATCGTTCGGGCAATCAAGAAGGGGACGGGCGAGCTGGCCGGGGGCGACGTCGAAGAGGTCCTGTATGAGGGATACGGACCCAACGGCGTGGCGATCATGTGTGACATCATGACGGACAACCGCAACCGGACAGCTCCAGAAGTACGCAAATTGTTTGAAGTTCACGGCGGCAAGCTGGGCCCAACCAATTGCGTCGCCTATCTGTTCGAGCGAAAGGGGCTATTTGTATTCGATGCCGAGCAGACAGACGAAGAGCGACTGATGGAGGTTGCCTTGGAAGCTGGCGCGGAGGATGTCCGTGCCGAAGGTGAGAAGATTGAGGTGGTTTGTGATCCGGATGCGTACACGACCGTCGTGGATGCGATCGCCGCCGCAGAACTGAAGCCGGAAACCAACGAGGTTACGCGGATCCCCACAAACACTGTCGAGCTCGATGCCGCGGCCGCCCGCAAAGTCTTCAAGCTGCTCGACGCGCTGGACGATCACGATGATGTGCAAAACGTCTCCGCGAATTTCAACGTGGACGACGCGGCTCTGGCTGAATTGTCTGACGAGTAGCCTCGAGGTTCGTCGAGACGGTGCGAGGCACGCACTCGTCGGGCCTCGCTGAGTGGTTCCGGAAATCGTTGGTGGGCGGCGGATGGCACCACGACGTGGCGCTGTTCAACGAAGTGATGCCAAGGCAAGCGTTAGCGCGGGAAACCGCGGGCGGTCCAGTCCCCATGTCGAATCGCAAATCGCAAATCGGAAATCCAGGCTACGCTTCGTGCCTGATCGGTGTATTCCACACGGGCGAGAGCGGCTCGGCGAGTTCGAGGAAGTTCAGACGCTGCGGGGCAGCTGCGGGGCGTCCGTAATAGTAACCCTGGCCGAGTTCAAAGCCGAGTTGCCGGCAGGCCTCGCTCTCGTCTTCGCATTCGACGCCTTCGGCCAGCGGGATGATCCCCAATTCGAGGACCATCTTGACTAACGACGCGACCATTTGCTGATGCTGGGCGTTGGCGATATGGATATTGTGCACCAGCGAGATATCAAATTTGATGTACTCTGGACGCACCTTCGCGAGTTCGGAGAGTTGTGCTCGACCGGCGCCAAAGTCGTCGTATGCCATCGTGATATTGAGATCGAGCAAAGACGCGCGCAGCTCGGTCATCATGGTTTCGTTGGTGACAGCGGCTTCGTGAATCTCGAGCGTGAGCGGTTGCTCCGGGTTAAATTCGCGAACGGCACGCAGGGACTCGGCCAAACCCGGCTCGGCAAGTTCTGCCGGATGCGTGTTGACGAAGAGGTGGGGTTGGCCGGGGAAGGCCGCGCTGTGTTGGATTCCTTCCCACCGCAGCATCCGGCTGAGCTGAACCTCCAGGTTCAACTTGGCCGCGGCAAAGAACATCGCGGCAGGTGTGGTAATTCCGACCAACCGGCTTCGCCCCAAGACTTCGTAGCCCACGAGCTCACGCGTCGCGATGTCGATCACCGGCTGGTAGAAGGGCGTCACGCGCCGCTCCGACATCAATTTGTCGAATTGCATCAAAGCGATGGCCTGATCGTAAACGTCTTCGGCCAGGGTTTGTGTACGTGATTCTGCACTTTGCCGTCGGACGCGCACAGGGACGTCGGCGAACTGGATTAGATCGTCGAATTTCAACGGAATCTCCGATTCCACACGGCATCCGTTGACAAAGGTGCCGTTGGTGCTGTTCAAGTCGCGGAGGACCAAGCCGTGGGTGTCTACCAGGATTTCCGCGTGCATTCCCGAGACGGTTTGAAATGGCAAACAAAGCGATGCCTCGGGGCGCCGGCCAATCAAGAATGGTGAGGCCTTGATCGCAACATGCGAGGTGTCGCCCCCAGCCCCCAGCTGACCGGCCAGGAACCATGCCGACGCTTCTCCGTCAGGCGGGCGGTCAGTGATTTTTGCCGGCAGCGCGTCCATTATCTCAACTCCAAGAATTGACTCTCACCCCAATGGTAGGCCATAAATCCGGTCCAGCGTTGAATTTGGCCGGCAGTCCGCACCGTCTGACACCGCTCGAGGCGCCGTACGATTGCTGTAACCGTTTAAAACGGTCGTGGCTCGCACGTTCTGGCGCGGTGTCGCTTCCGGATCCGGCCGGCGAGCTGCCCATGTGCGAGCGCTGATTGGTTGCTGTCAGCCCGCTCGCCGCGACTACCTCGCGCGGGGAGTCTGCCGCCGGGCGTTCGCCGGAGTTTGTGAGCTATCTTTGCCTGGAGTGGAGCAGTACACCACTCAAGAGCCGTGGCTTGCGATCGGCTGGGATGCCGCACACGATTGGAAAGCGTGCCGAAAGCTGGTGCCGGAATAAGAGGCTGCCAGCGACTTCTCCGCCCGATCGCCGTGGTGCGTTGCCGCCGTGGTGCGGTGCCGGTCAATTTCGGATTGGGGGGGGCTATGACCACTGAAACAATCGAGCTTGAAGGGGAGTTGCTTGCCACGCTGCTTTCCGACGAGACATTCTTGCCGACTCAGCCGCGAGCCTTGGCGGAGACGGGCCTAGCGACACCATTCGTGGAGTCCTTGTTAATCAAGGTGCTGGCTTCGATTGGGACATCAAGTGGCCGGCGTTTGGCCGACTACGTCTGCTTGCCATTCGGATTGTTGGACGAAGTGATTCAGTCATTGCGAGCCCGCCAGCTCTTGGTGCATGCGGGTGCCGCCGCCTTTAACGATTACTACTACGCGCTGACCGAACAGGGAAACGCGGCGGCGCAGCGCGCCATGCGTGCCTGTGCCTACGTCGGACCTGCGCCCGTTCCCTTGATGGATTATGTGATCTCAGTTGAAGCCCAGTCGATCGCGGCCGAGTCACCGCGTCGTGAGCAGCTGGTGGCCGCCTTCAAGGGCATTACCGTTGACGAAGCGTTGCTCGACCGACTTGGACCGGCAGTCAATTCTGGTGCCGGAATGTTCTTGTTTGGCGAGCCCGGTAATGGCAAGTCGACATTGGCCCGACGGATCACGCAGTGTTTTGGCCAAGAGGTTTGGGTCCCTCATGCGCTGCTCGAAAATGGCGAGATCATCAAAGTTTACGACCCGTCCTATCATCACGAAGTCCGCGGCGAAACGCGCGGCATGATTCAGACATCGGAATTCGACCGCCGCTGGGTGAGAATTCGTCGACCGACCGTTGTGGTCGGTGGCGAGCTGACGATGGACAGCCTGGAGATCCGCCACGATCCGCACAGCCATGTTAGTGAAGCGCCGCTGCAGCTGAAAAGCAATTGTGGCTGCCTGGTGATCGACGATTTCGGCCGCCAGCGGATCGCGCCGGCCGATCTGTTGAATCGATGGATTATCCCTTTGGAGAGCCAGCACGATTTTCTCACCTTGGCCTCGGGCAAGAAAATTCAGGTGCCCTTCGAGCAATTGATCCTGTTTTCGACCAACTTGGAGCCCGCCGAACTTGTTGACGAAGCGTTCTTACGACGGATCCCCTACAAGATCGAGGTTGGGAATCCGAGCGAGCGGGAATTCCACGCCCTCTTCGAACTCTACGCGAGGGAATTGGGGTGCGCATACCGCCCGGACGTCGTCGAGCAGTTGTTGGAGACCCACTACCACCCGCAGCAACGCGCCATGCGGCGGTGCCATCCCCGCGATATGCTCAAACAGCTTCGCAGTTTCTGCGCCTACCATTGTCTCCCGTTTGAAATGAACGCCGACTACCTCAGTCAGGTCGTTGGGAGCTACTTCGCGACGGTGTTGAAGTCGTGATCGTCGCCGCCCGCAGCCTGTAACGAAGTGAGCCGTACCATGGAAACGTTACCAACCAACGTGCAGACGATTGACCTGCGAGAGCCGATCCCAGGTTATGTCTTGGGGGAACGCCTCGGGGCAGGGGGCTTCGGCGAAGTCTGGCGCGCCGCAGCGCCGGGAGGATTACCCAAGGCGGTCAAGATCGTCTACGGGCAGATGCAGGATGATCGAGCTGGTCAGGAACTGCGAGCGTTGGAGCGTATCAAGGATGTTCGCCATCCCATGCTACTGTCGTTCGAGCGAATCGAAACGATCGCGGAAAATCTGGTGATCGTGATGGAATTGGCCGATGGCAGTCTGCGAGGGCGGCAAGCAGAGTACGAGGCGGCGAACCTTCCTGGCATTCCGCGCGACGAACTCTTGCGTTACCTCGGTGATGCTGCGGATGGACTCGACTACCTCGTCGAGCAACACGCTCTTTTGCACCTCGACGTCAAACCGGAAAACCTCTTGCTGATCGCAGATCGAGTCAAGGTCGCTGACTTTGGACTGATGCGAGCGATTGACGATATCGAAGTTTCGCTCGCCGGGGGAATGACTCCCCTGTACACGGCACCGGAGGTGATTGACGGCAAGCCTCATCGCCAAAGCGACCAATACAGTCTGGCGATCGTCTACCAAGAACTGCTTACTGGAACGCCCCCCTTTGCTGGGCGTACGGCGGCGCAGTTGATCTCCCAGCATCTTCATAGTCCGCCGGATCTGAAGGCCTTGCCTACGTTTGATCAGCCGGTCATCGCGCGGGCCTTGTCCAAGGATCCGGAGCGGCGATTTTCTACGTCCCGAGCATTGGTTGATGAACTTGTTAAAGTCCGACGTGTCGCGGAGCGCGCTCAACCGCGACGCGCGCCCGTCACCTCTGAGCACGGACAAAGCACCTGGCGCGGGGCGACGCTGCCCTCGTCGTCCCATTCCGCGAAGCTGGCAAAGACCGAACCGGTCTCGCTGGCACTGCCGGTGCCCGCCACCGTTCAATGCTTGCCTCCCATCACGTTGGATGAAGCGACGCAGCACGCGGAGCCGCTGAATGTTGATGTGCAGAATGTTGAAACGCAGCATGCTGAAACGCTGGCCGCGCGACCAGCCCTGTTCATTGGAGTCGGCGGAATTGGAACTCGGGTTCTATGTCAATTGAAACACCGGCTCGCCGAGAAGTTTGGCAACATCGAGGCAACGCCGGCCTGGCAATTTCTCGCACTAGAGACGGACCCCCAGTCGCTCGCCGCAGTCTCTTCTGAAGATTACGAAGGTGGGCTGCGGTTTCATGAGTCCGTGCTGCTGCCTCTCCAGGACTCTCGGGACTATCGTGCCAAGTCCAACGCGTTGCTGGAGTGGATGAATCGCCGTTGGCTCTACAATATTCCTCGTTCCAAGCGAACGGAAGGAATTCGCGCGCTGGGGCGACTGGCCTTCGTCGACCATTTCGGTGTTGTCGTCGAGGCACTGCATACGATGCTCACCATGACCATGGCGCATGATTCCCTTGCGTCGTCCAGCCAAAGTACCGGAATTCGGTTCACGGCCGGACCTCCCCGCGTTTACGTCGTGG
>JAUIHJ010000345.1 GCA_030432015.1 bacterium | reverse complement strand
CGTTACGCTCGTGGTCAGACGTTCTGTTACCAACGGAGCCTGGCTATGGCCATCACGTCGATCTTGCCCGCCGGTTGGGAAGTACCACAGAAATTTCGCGATCGACTCGGGTCGAAGGTGGGGCGACAGCGTGCGATGCAGTCGGACGGGCACCTGTTGCTCGTCCTGCATGCCCCTCCGTCACCCCAGGACACGCACCGCGTGGGCCGGCTTTTCTGGCGGGCCAGCGATGGGACCTGGGCCTCGAACGAGCTGGGGAGCGGCATCAGCGCGCTGAATCGCCACTTGGACGAATACGAGTCCGCACTAGCCGCGGCGGATCAGCAGGAAGAGAAGGCCGAAACTGCGGCTCAATATTTTGACGTGCTTGACAGGCTCGCGCCCCTCCGCCGTGCCGCCATCAACCTGCACCATGTCTTGCAGGATGCGCGAAAGATGTTTCCCGAGTTTCGCGAGCTCATTGACGCCAGGGACCGCGCCTACACGATTGAACGCACCGCCGAATTGCTGACGACCGAAACGAAAAATGCACTCGATCTGACCGTCGCGAGACGTGCGGAAGAGCAGGCTCAGGCCAGCCAGCGGATGGCCATCGCGTCGCATCGCCTGAACATCCTTGCCGCAATCTTCTTCCCGATCGCGACCGTCGCTGCGATCGTGGGCATTGACCTGGAGACGCTGGCCGCGATCATCGGGCAAGACCGGCCATCACTGGTCAAAGCTGGCCTGCTCGCACCGCTCTTGTTGGGCCTGATCGTCGGTGGCTTGGTGCTCGGGTCTCTGATTACAATGGCAATCAATCGCACACCTCGAGACACGCCGGCACCCCGCAAGGAGATTCGATGAAACCTCGATCCTGGCTCTGGATGTTAGGCATGGTGGCCATGACATCGGTTGCGGCCGCTGGAGAAGCACACGCGGCGGACGCCATTCGATTCGAACGTGATCAAGAGGTGTTGTTCCTCAATGCTTCGGATTTGGCAGCGTCGCTGGCATGGGAGTTGAAGATCGTCCAGCCACGCCGGCTGGTCACATTTTGCCGCGACGGGGAAGGCGGACTGTGCATTCCCGTTCAGCTCACTGACGACAATCATCGGCGAGCGGGCGACCAGTTGATGATCGCGGCAGACGTGGTCCGATTCGCGCTGCGATTCCAGGTCGTCTCGACCGACGGTCGAATCACCGTCACGCCCGGTCCCGCGATTGACGACGCGAAGCCCCAACACGCCGTGCCTGCCTTCAACGCGGGGTGGGGAGAAGGGCGAGGTTTTGGCCGCGGCGACACGCTGCCGGATATTCCGTTGGTTGATGTGGACGGCAAGGAAGTTCGCTTTTCATCGTTTTTGGGCCAACGCTATATACTCTATTGCTGGGCCAGTTGGTGATTCTGCCGCAATAATCTGCCCGGGTGGCAGAAGGCATTTGAAAAATTCGGCGGCGACGATTTTACCGTGGTTGGCCTGGCACTTGACGCGGAAGGCATCGCTCCGGCCAAGCGTTATTACGATCAATTCGGCGTGACGTTTCCAAGCTTGGTTGACCCGGACTATGCGACTCGATTTGGCGCCGTTCCCAAGACGTTTTTCGTTGACGAACATGGTGTCGTGCTGGAACTCAAGGACTGGCAGCGACGCCTGCCCACGCTGGGTGCGACGCGCCCCGTGACCGACGAGGTGCGGGCAAAGTGGTCCGATCCTGCAGCGCGGCTCGACGCGGCCGAACTGGCGCGATTAACCGAAGCCAATTCGCGGAACCCAGACGACCTGCATCTGGCAACCCAGCTCGGTTCGCGTTTCGTGGCGTTGGGCTTACACGACGAAGCACGCACGATCTTGCGGCGCGCGGTCGCCAAGTATGATGAAAAGGCCGCGGCGCGAGGTGGTGGCGAACAGGCGAGGCTCCTGGGACAAGCTCATTTTCAACTGGCCCGGACGTTCACTGGCGATCGGCAGAGTCAGGTGCGGCACGCCACGCTTTCCTATTATCTGAATCCCACCATCGGCTTTGGCAAACAGATCGCCCGCATCATTGCACCGGAGAAATTTGACGGACGGCCGGCGGGTGATTTTGATAACCGCTTTCGTGAAGGGACCCTCCGCCGACTCGTCAAGGAACGTGCTTCATGGTTGGCCGAGCAACCTTGAGCAATGGATGCCGACGCTGGGCTCAGCAACCTCGAGGCCGTTGCCGCCGCCGGTGCTTGCACGTCTAATGGTTGAGTGGCGAAGCGGCCGGCGCCGGCTCGTCCGGCGCGGCCGGGTCCTCTGGAGCATCCGCAACGCCCGGCTGTTGGGAAGCCGCACGCTGCGATCCGGCCGCCGCGGCCGCCGGCGAATTCGACGGTTTGTTCACACGGATCATCGTCCAGATCTGCGACCAGCCGTCATTGAAGTGCGCCAGCATCGTCGACTGGTTCTTTGTGAGGCTGCTTAATCCGGTTTCCATCACGAACGATTTCTGTGTACCAATTTTCCAGGCAACGAGCTGCGATTTTGCATCCAGCGCGCCGCTCACCTGTTGACTCGCATCGGTCAACGGATTGAAGTACGAGCCTTGGATATCACCTTGCTTGCTGAGCGAAAGCTGCAGCACCATGTTGGTATCGTTTTGCCCCGATGGGATCAACGCGTAGACTCCCAGTGGCAACCATTCGTCGGGCTTGGCGCCGCCTTTGGTGGAATCAGCAATCTTCGTGGCCGGTTCGCGGAAATCGACGATTTCGCCGGCCGGTTGTCCATCCCGGAAGGTCTCTGCAGCTCCCCAATAATCTGGTCCAAAATTGTAATCGATGGGGTTTGGAGAAATCGCCAGATGTTTCGTAATCGATGCCCAGTCGGCCATCTGCCAGGCGTCGAAACTGGCGGGCAAATCGTGGCCTCCGAGCCAGGCATGGGGATGGTTCTTGTACCAGTCTGCGGAGAACGGCGAGGACGTATGTGTTGCGATCCGGTTTTGCAGATCGCTGTGAATCGTGTCCGCCAACTGGTAATGCACGGGACGTCGTGCCGTTCCCGCGTTTACGTGCTGCGCGACAACTCCCTGCCCAGGGACAACGCTTCGCCCGGGAAGGACAGCAATGTTCGTCGGCGAGTAGGTGATATTTGGCCCCGCCGATGGCGCGTTTTGAAATGCATAGCGCAAACCAAAATTCGAACCCAGGGCGTGGGCGTCCTGGTTTAGCGTGATCGTGTGGTGGTTGATCGCAGTCCCGTAACCAATCGGACCACCATGCGCGGTTCCACCCCAGTAGTGGCGATTCGTCGAGTATCCGGGGCCCGGGACCTGTCCCTGAACCTCAAGCTGGACGAGAAAAACGATCATCAGGCAAGTCGTCAATCCCAGCCCAATTCGGACAGCAGGGAATCGCAAGTTGAGATACACGTTGAACACTCCCTACTAAGAAAACCAACGATGAAATCACGCCTCACTCGACCTAATTTATGGACGCTTCACATTAGTATAATCACCCACAATCTGGGATGCCCAATTCCCTCCCGATGGGGCAACGCGGTCTGCTGGCGAGCTTTCAAACTGCCTGATTGCCGGGGACGACGGCAACATTCAAATATTGGGTGCGTCCTCTTGGTCCTGCTCTCGCCGCTGTCGGGGACGATGGGGTAAACATCGCACGTCCAACCGCACGAATCTCGGTGGCGAAGAATTCGCGAGCCGTGTTCAACTGGCGACAGGCGCGACCAGTTGCCTATGTTCGTTGTTTGACCGATGTCTTCCAGATTGCGGCGTCACGGTCTGTGTCTTTGTCGCCTTTTTTGTCGCCTGTTGTCGTCTCATCGTCGCCGTTCACGCCGTTGCCCTAATCTGAGCACTCTGATCCAGGGTCTGCGCGTCGTGGCGATCATTGGCAAAAGTCTGGAAATCCTGAGGCGACTCTGCCACAATCGGGGGGAGCGGATGAGTCAGGGTCCTTAACAGCTATTTGCGGGAGGTGTTCACATGCATTTCCAAATCATCCTCTGCACGATCGTCTTTGCCGCAGGGCTGGTCGTTGGCGGTGTCTGCGTGCGACGTGACAAGTTCATTAGCGCCTTCGGCTTTATGGGCGCAGGGCTGTTGGCGGGGTTGATTGTTGGCCTCAGCGAATCACCACTACTCGCCACTCTCGCAACGAGTACCGTGGGCATTGTAGGCGCATTAGCACCGCTTATGCTCGAAGCAAGGAAACCGCGTGAACCAGGCGAAGTGCCGCAACGACTTCAAGTCGGTCAATTCCTGGCCCCTTTCGCGATCTTCGCAATCGTGGGGATGTTGGCGGGGATCACACTTCGCGTCAATGACACGCTCAATTTTCAGGATGAAAACCTGCGTGGCAGGCTGACGAAACTTGGCTTTAACAGTCCACAGATCGATCGCCTGCTTGACATGTACATCGAAGATCCAGGCGAAACGGGAGTCGTTGCCCAGGCAGTTCACGGTTCATTAGAGGCTGACCCTGGAACCAGCCTGCTGGCGAACAAGCAAAATCGGGCGAGTTGGACAAAGATCTGGAAAGTGGCAAACCTTCAATCGATGCCCAACGTTGACGATCGACTTGGATTCGTTATGAGCCAAGCGCCTCGGGAAAATCGCCAACAGATCGACAAACTTGTCGCCGAGTTGACGGCTCAATCAACCTCGAAAGACAAGATTTTGGAACGACTCAAAATGCAGTTTCCGGGAGAAGAAGAATGATTCCTGCAAAACGAACACTCTCGATCTCTTGCTTGCTTATCCTGGTCGGTCACACTCTCGGCATTGCGGACGACACGAGTAAATTCCAGCAAATTCTCAGTCGCTCGCGCAATGGTGTTGGTTTTGTCGAGTCCTACAACAGTGGCTCTGTTTCATCAGGGACAGGCTTTCTCTATCGAGACCGCCAGACGTTAATCACGAATTATCACGTCATTAACAATGCGCAGAACGTATTCGTGGAATTGCCCGGCGTCGCTGCCCCCATTTCGTGTCAATTGCTCGACGGTCGACCGGACCTTGACCTTGCAGCACTTCGATTGAGCCAGCCGGCGCCGGCCGAAAACGCACTGCTTTCGTTGCCAGACGACAATGATTACGAACCAAAGCAACTTGACAAGATCCTAGTTGTTGGTAACCCGCGTGATCTGAAGCAAACTCCATTGCTTGGTGTCTTCAGTGCGCACCGTGATCCGCCGGATCTCTTGAGCAAGAGGCTCGGAATTACAATTCCTGTATTTCAGCTACAGATCCCTGGAGCAGGCGGCCAGAGCGGATCACCGGTGATGGATCTATCCGGCGACATGATCGGTGTCTTCTTTGCCGGAGAAGGGCGTGGCGAATTCGACCTCAACTACGCGATTCCACATCGCAATGTGAAGCTCTTGGCGGTGTCCAACGCGCCACGACCATTCTCGAACCTTCCAAACATCCCGGATATCAGTTCGGAGTTTGCTGGCACCGGCGTCAGCAACCTGTCAAATATGAGGACACTGCAGGTCGGGCCGCAGGATGGCACGATTTCACTCGCTTCAAAGCATTGGGGATTCGCGAGTCATGATCCAGATCAGATATTCCGGGAATACGTTGACGACCTTCCCCGATTTGCCACGCTCATTCCCAAGGACATTCTCGCGCAGGTTGTACAGCGAAAGAACCTGTTGATCGTCACGAACGCGGCGTATGGATATCGAGTGCTCGTTCCACAAGGATACACCATCGACGAACGAAACGTGCCGGGGAGCTTTTTCGAATCGCGTATCTCGTTCCCCAACTCAAACGGCGGCGTCCGAATTGTCGCCTTCCCGATTGTACCAGCGCAATCCGACGCGGAACTTCAATTGGCGTTCGACCACAACGTGCGTAAGCACGCGAATCTGGTGCTGGGGAGGAATATTGTTCTGGCACCCCCACTCCTGAATCCAAATGAGGTGTTCATCGATCCAAACCCACTTCTTACCGACCGACAGCCGCGTATCAATATGCGGACAGGAGATCTCCGACTTTGGCGACACTATCGGACGGCGCCGGTAATGGGCGATTCACACCTGGTCATGTATCGGATTCGTGGCGACCTGTTCCTGGCAGTCGACATCTTCTTCCCAACGCCAATTCTGGCCGCCATCGGGAATCCGAACATTGGTCTACCGCAGCGATTTGTCGAAGATATGCTGATCGCGAATTCGTTTGTCGACATGTATTAAACCTTTTCGCGCCAGTCCGGGAATCATCAGGATATCGGCGGAGTTGCTGCAGCGATCGTGAAGGAGATAAGGGTGGTGACGATGATGATGAGGTAATTCATTCTCTTGATGGTTTTTCACGCATGACACCGTCTGATGGTACGCAGGACATGCGTCATCGGCCAGTTTCGTGTAGCTGCCTCGCACGCAAGCAATTCAGAAACGACTCACCGATGCCGCCAGCACGCCGCGCGCAGTGGCGCGCTCATTCGCCAACGTTCGATGGTGTCGGAAATCTTGACCCCGCGCAGCTTGTTGTTGGTCAAAGCGAACCTGCGGCGACCTTCCCGACCCTATGACACCGAGCGCAGAGTCCCAGCGAAGGAATCACCATGTTCTTCCCGAATACGCAGCCAACCACCCCCAGTTTCCGTCGCCGCGAACTCGTGCTTTATGCTCTGCACAGAATCTTGCGGCACAAACTTGCCTCACTCGGCCTGATCGCATTTGTCGTCACATTCTCAGCCTGCGCTGACCATCAAGTACGAGCCGCCCAGATCGGCCGTCGACCCAATGTCGTTGTTGTATTGGCGGACGATCTGGGGTACGGCGATCTGGCTTGCTACGGACATCCTGTGATCAAGACGCCGCACCTGGATCAGTTTGCTCGCGAGGGATTGCGACTGACCGACTGTTATGCGGCGGCCCCGAATTGCTCGCCGGCGCGGACCGGTTTGATGACCGGGCGGACGCCGTATCGCGCCGGAATTCACAATTGGATTCCCATGTTCTCGCCGATGCACGTTCGGCGCAGCGAAGTCACCGTCGCAACGCTGCTCCGCAAAGCGGGCTACACGACCTGTCACGTTGGCAAGTGGCATCTCAATGGCGACTTCAACTTGCCGTCGCAACCGCAACCGTCGGATCATGGTTTTGACCACTGGTTTTCCACCCAGAATAACGCCTTGCCGAACCACAAGGATCCGGTCAACTTCGTGCGTAACGGCCAGCCAGTCGGGCCTCTGAAAGGTTACGCAGCGCCGCTGGTGGCGGCTGAGGCCATCGAGTGGCTCGAAAACGGCCGCGACCCGCACAAGCCATTCTTTCTCTACGTCTGCTTTCACGAACCGCACGAACCGATCGCTTCGGATCGGCAATTTGCGGATCTTTATTCCGCGGTCGGCGAACCGACGGCCGTGGATCTCAGCCGTGCAGCCCATCACGGCAACGTCACGCAGATGGACGCTGCGTTTGGGCGTCTGGCGTCGACGCTGGATCGACTGCAGCTTCGCGACAATACGTTCGTCCTGTTTACCAGCGACAACGGGCCGGCCATTACACGAATTCACCCCCATGGATCGGCCGGTCCCCTGCGGGCCAAGAAGGGCCATCTGTACGACGGCGGAATTCGCGTGCCTGGAATTGTCCGCTGGCCCGGGCGGACCACGGCCGGGGAAACGAGCGCCGAGCCGATTTGCGGCGTCGACCTGCTACCGACGCTTTGCGAGCTGGCAGGGATTTCCGTTCCCGCTGACCGCGCATTGGACGGGGTCAGCTTCTTGCCGGCACTCGAGGGCAAGCTAATCCAGCGGGCGACGCCGTTGTATTGGCACTTCCTGCGCGCATCCAGCAAGACCAAGGTTGCCATGCGCGATGGCGATTGGAAGCTGCTGGCGCACCTGGACGTCCCGGACCTGAAACCGTCGGCCGACTTGCTGCCCGAGGAGATGCGGGCGATCAAGACGGCCCAGTTGGCGAGCTTTGAGCTCTATAACCTCAAACAGGATATCGGCGAAACCACCGACCTGGCGACCGACGAGCCGGATCGGTTGAAACGCATGTCGGCGCAGATGAAGTCCCTCTACCACGACGTTCAGGCCGAGACCCCCGTCTGGGATGCCTGGACGTGGCCCCGGTACGAATCGCAGCGAATTGAGTGGCCGGCCTATCGTCAGCGCTAAATGGCCGAGTGCGATTCAGCAGCGCAAACCCCGTCAGCGGGAGAGGCACCTCTTTCGCCGAAAGGCCGTTTTTCCGCAATGGAATCTAATGGGCGTCTAGAAATGAGCCGGTTCCGGATTGTCGCCGAATTGCACTCGGTCATTTTGTTGTTGCGTGATCAGCGCGCGGATGTGACCGTTCGCACTTTAAGAAAGTCACTCGCATGTCGGTCGGGCTGGCAGCCGGTTTATATGCGGCAGCTGTACCCTCGACACGTGACCTTGGGCGAGTTAGTCTAGGCGGTTCTCCTGCACGACGAGTGCCCTCGCTGCCCTCTCCTCGAACTCCCGCGATTCACGTGATCTTTGCTGAACAGTATTACGGAATTCGGAACATCAACGAATTCGAGGGTTTGG
>JAUIHJ010000344.1 GCA_030432015.1 bacterium | reverse complement strand
AGCACAATCTGGGCATCTCCCAGATCGATACATGGGAAATCGATCGTCTGCCCGGCGGCGACGCGCTGGCGACTGGACAGCCCCATGGCCGCTAAGATCCTCCGCTCCACCGTCAGTTGCTTGTTGCGCAGGGCCGTGGTCAACGCCTCGGTCGTCAGCTTGGGCGCCGGATGAAATTCTAACTCGAGTGTCGTATTGCGAAAGGCGACCTGTTTCAACGGTACCCGACGCGTGTTTTCCCAAGCCTCCACCATTGCCTGGTAAACGCGGTCAATCAGTTTCTCGCGTGTATCCGGTGTGCCATCATTGTACTTGCCGGCCGTGACATCGCCGCTACAACCGGAAAAGTAGATCTGCCTGATCGATGGATCGTCTCGCTGCCGCCGCGCGCGGGCCAGGCCAACAAAATCGGACGACACTTCACCGCGACCATAGTAACTCATCGGATGTGTCGCGTACGAGTGCATGGCGAGCACCGGGACATCGCCCTGGTAAAACGAGATCGTCTTCAACATCGGATCGATGAGACCGTCGTCAGCTGCCGCAAGCCGCGAGTTGCCACCGCTGCGGCTTCCTCGATCGAAGTGCACGCTTCCGTCAGGTCGAACCACGCGTCGATTCGAGGCAACCTGATGGACGCGTGCCTCGCCCATGCCAAGATGTGTGATCGGGACGGCGCTCGCCAGAGAATCATGCACTGCGCGGGCCAGCCGCGCAACCGTCTGATCGTGAAACGACTCGTGATACAGTTCGTCGTCCAAACCGACCTCGCGAAGCAGTTGTGCAGCACCTCGGTCGGTGACCGGCGCGTCGTGTTGGTGGAGCGAACTGACCAGGACCCGCTCACGCGTCGTTCCGGCTGCTGTTGCCAGTGCGTCGCGCCACTGATCGTAAGCGCCGTTACGAATTTCGCACCAGTCGACCGCACAGACGACGATTGGCCGGTCGTTCCCCAGCAGGACGAAGCCATGTGCGTAGAGCGGGTCGACGACCTTCTTCGACTTCGTCGGCAGGACTCCCATGCACCGATGATTCAACGGAATGGTGACATCGGCGGAAAATCGGGCCAACCGAAAGGGAGTGTCGGCCCGCGCTGTCGAACTGAACGTCAGCAAGCCGGCCATCAACGAACTGGTCGCCAACCACCAGCAGGCAGACCAGAGCGGAAGTTGGCGTAATCGCGGACGGATGTGCGTAATGGACATGGTTACCTCGCAGACGGGTGATGTTGGCGATGGCGCGGAAGCGACGTCAGCGCTCCTATCCAATCGTGGGCAGGGAATAGGGCTGCCGGTACTTTTTGGTCAGCAGGGCGTTTGCTTCGTCGCAGTCCACGAACTGTTCTGCCTCGACATTGAAATCGAGTCTGCCGCGCGTCTGGTAGGCGATTTCACCCAGGTGGACCAACGCACACGACCGATGAGCGACTTCCGCCGGAGCACGCGTCAGCGGCTTCCGCGTGCGAACGGCCTCCAGGAATTGTGCCATGTGCTCTTCATAGCCACGGCGCCCACGCAATTCACGGCCCTCGGTCGGACCAGGCTCGGATTTAGGACCCAGGAAGACGCTGAACGCACCCCGCCGCGAGAAGATCATGTAACCCTCGGTGCCGTAAAACACGTTGCCATTGTCGAAGCCGTGCATCCCGTAGCTGGTAAAAGGATAGTTTTCGTAAATCAGCAACCGGCCGTCCGGGTATTCATAGGTGACGTTGAGGTTGTCGGGATATTCGCTCGCGTGACCGTGCAACATCATGCGGCTGCCACGTGCGGTGATCTGGCGGGGCAGGGTGTCCACGCCCAATCCCCAGGCCGCCATGTCCAGATCGTGAATGCCGTCGTCCCCAATCTCGCCGTTACCATAGTCGCGATACATGCGCCAGGTCCCGTGAAAACGGTGGGGATTGAAGGCGTGTTTCGGGGCGGGCCCCAGCCAGCGATCATAGTCGACACCCGCCGGCGGCGCCGAATCCGGTACCGGCTTGACCGTTTTGCGAATCTCGGCCGTCCAGGCCCGTGCCACTTTGATCTCCCCCAGCGTCCCCGCAGCCAGGATCGCCGCTGCCTTATCGGTCACCGGGCTGCTGCGCATCTGGCTCCCTTGCTGCACGATGCGTCGATACATACGGGCCGCCTTGATCACTTGGTGACCTTCGTCATAGACGTGCGAAATCGGCTTTTCGATGTAGACGTCTTTGCCTTCGCGCATCGCTTCAAGCGCGATCGGCGCGTGCCAATGATGGGGCGTGGCGATAATGACCGCGTCGACCTGTTGGTCGGCCACGACATCTTCGTAACGCAATGTCCGCTGGGGCGAGGTCGACTGAAAACCGGTCATGTTGCGAGCCATCTTGTCGATCTGCGCGGGATCGACGTCACACAACCAGTTGATCGAAACCGCTTCGCGACGACCGACCAGTCCTTTCACATGATGGCCCATGATTCCGCCGCAACCGATAATTCCCAGCCGCACCCGCTCGACCGGTGCCGCTGCCCAAGCATGGACACCGCCCAGTGCCGCCACCGCCGCCGTGGTGAGTGTGGCATCCGTTGCGGTGCGGAGAAATCTTCGTCGCGTCGATCGTTTGGTCATGAAATTGGTCCTTTCGCGGCGAGGTGAACGGGTGGGAACGATTTACGGACGCGGCTGAAGTTGGCTGAGCGTCAGGTCCTTTTGCATCACGACCGATCCGTCCATATCGAGGATCTGCAGGGCGAGCTGCGGGTCGGGCGAATCCCACTGGATCCGGAGCGCTCCATAATTCTCACGATGGTACGTGGTCGGCAGGTCGCGCTTTGCATTCTCCGTCGGCGTACCGCGCGGATGAACCTGGTTGATGCTGCTCGACGTCAGGTCATAGATCGGATACGGCCCCAGTTCTTTCTCCACCGATAGCTCGGACCAGTGGCGATCACCGCTGATGACGACGACGCCATTCGCCTTGGTTTCCTTCAGCAGCTCAAAGAATCGGCGCCGTTCGTGCGGCAAATTCGACCACGTCTCCTGACCTGCCGCGGTCGCGACACACTGGATGCTGGAGACGACGATCCGGATCTCTGCCGGCTGGTGCAATTGCTCCTCGAGCCACTTCCATTGCGGCTCTCCCAGCATCGTAATCGTGGCATCGTCCGCAGGGACGTATGGCCCGCCGGTCCGTCGCGGCCCCGTTTGCAAGGGCCCGCGAAAATAGCGAGTGTCCAACAGGATGATCTGCACGCGTTTGCCGGGCGGGCCGATGATGGCCGCATCGTAGACGCCCGGTCGCTTGCGACGCGGGGAATCGGCCGTGTCCCCCCAGAAATCGACAAACAACTGTTGCGAAGCATCGCGCTTCGCATACGCCGCGCCGCCGTCGTTGACCCCGTAATCATGGTCGTCCCATGTCGCCAACACTGGACCCAAATCCAGCAGCTTGGCAAAGTGTTCGTTGGAACGTAATTGCGCATATTTCGCCGACATGATCTGCATGTCATCCGTGTCACCATAGATGTTGTCACCCAACATCAGGAGTAATTCGGGCCGCTCCGCCACAATCGTCTTCAAAAGAGGCATTGGCTGTTCCTGCTTGATACACGAACCGAAGAGCAGCTCCGTGAGCGGCTGCTCGAGCATCAAACCGAGCTGCCGGTGCGCGGTCGCATGCACCAACTGACCGTGGCACCCCGATTCCGCCGAACAACCGCCACGTGCGACTTGAAATGTCCCGTCATTGTTGCCGACGATTCCCAGGCCGCAGTCGAATGGATAGCTGCCGATCAACCGATACTGCGGATCAACCTTCAGCAACCGATTGCCGTAACAGCCGAACCACCAGTGACCGTCAGAAAACGTCGCCGTCTGGATCCCGAGATGCGTGTGGCCGCTGGCAATGACACGTTTGGCGACAAAGCGAAAGGCCGGGTCGTATTCGTAGACATAGTTTTCCTGCGCCGATTCCGGCAAGCCGCCGACCACCAGGAACTTGCCCGCCTCGAAGGCGATTCCACCAGCACCGTGAAATACTTGTTGGACTTCATGCTTGGCGACCAGCGATAGGTCGTCTGCCCGATACGCGTACACCCAGGAGTCGGCATGTCCATTGGGGTCATTGAATCGCCCCAGATTGACCGCCACGTAGATCTTCCCGTCGTGAAAACAGAGGTCTCCGTGATGATTCTCGACCGGAATTTGCTGCAGTCGTCGGCCGTCGCGATCGGTCTTCACCAACGCCGTGGTAAAGCTCCAAAACAGGTTGCCCTGCGTGTCCCGACAAATTCCCTGCAGGTGATGTTGATAGGAACCTTCGCAACGAATTGCGGCGGCGGGCTCTGCTGCAATGGTCGGCTGACACTGGCCGGCCGTCAGTACCAACAGCAGGGTGGCCAACAGGTGGGCGAGTGTTATGCCGTACGGCAGTCCAGTGCCAGACGAGCGGCGGGCGAGGGTGACCCGCTCGCGGGCCTCCGTATTGGTCTGCGACACACATAAGAACAGGGACATGGTAATCCTCGCACAGCAGGCGGAGCTTGGTTTGGGTAGGAGGCGTCCGCAACCGGGGCTGGCCGCGACACCGTGGCAGGCAGGTTCGCTGAACGACTATCGTAGCCCATTGCGCGCCCAAATTCCGGCGTGTACGCCAGTTTTTTCCATCTCGTTCGGCAGGCGAGGGAAGTCCGAGGGAGGATCCGTGTCGATCGACGGACGCGCCTCGCACGATAGAATGGAGGTTACGGTCTACAGCTTGGCGAGGATGGATGAAGCCTCCTGAGGTCGTTTGCGGTCATTCCGACCTCACCCACGTGCGGCCCGCCTAATTTCTTGATTTACCACTCGAGCCGCACTCACGAACACGATTGGACGAGGCGACCAGCCGATGCCGCACCGGATTGCCGTGCTCTTCGAATACCCGACGCTCAATGGCGGCGAACGGTCAATGCTCCAGACACTCGACCGCATCGATACGCAGGAATTTGAACTCGTCGCGTTGGCGCCCCGCAACGGCCGACTGGCGGAGGCGCTCCGTGGAACTGCGTGCCGGCACGTGCCGTTCGAATTGCAAGACGCGGAGGGGCATCGTCTATCGCGTGACAAAGTGTGTCAGCAACTCCTGACCACGATACGCGACCTGAGAGCCGACCTGCTTCACGCCAATAGCCTCTCGATGGGACGACTAACAGGTTCGGTCGCCGGACAATTGGCGGTTCCGTGCCTGGCCCACCTCCGCGATATCATCGGCCTCAGCAAATCCGCGATCAACGATTTGAATCAAAACCAAAGTCTGATTGCGGTTTCCCAAGCAACCAGGGACTTCCATGTTGCCCAGGGTTTGTCGCCCGACCGAACGCGGGTCGAGTACAACGGTGTCGATTCCGAACGGTTTCGACCACGCCCCAACGTCCACTCGCTGCACCGTGAATTGGATCTTCCAGAAGATTGTTTTGTCATCCTTACCATTGGCCAAATTGGCCTGCGCAAAGGGCAAGATGTCTTGGCGGCGGCGGCGCCGCTGATCGCCAGGCAGGTTCCCGGCGCTCAGTTCGTGATCGTCGGCGAGCGGAACTCGTCCAAGTTGGAATCGGTCGCCTTTGAAGCGAATTTGAGCGCAACATTTGCTGCTGCCGGCCTGGCAAGCCAACTCCATCTACTTGGATACCGACCCGATGTGGACCAGTTGATGAACGATGCGGATCTCCTGGTGCATCCAGCTAAGCAAGAACCGTTCGGCCGTGTCCTCCTGGAGGCGGCAGCATCCGGCTTGCCGATCGTCGCCACGAATGTGGGCGGCACCCCGGAGATGGTGACCGACGGCGTCACCGCGCGCCTAGTCCCGCCCTGCGATCACCGGCAGCTCGCTGCGGCGGCTATCGAATTACTCAGCAACGACGTCCTCCGACATCAACTGGCCGCCGCGGCCCGGGAACACGTCGTCAGCCAATTCTCTCCCGACCATGTCGCCAGTCGCGTGACGACTCTTTGGCGTGAGTCGCTAACGACGCCGCGGTAACTGGACAGCGCCACGTTGTTCCGTCAACAATTGTTGTTCGATGGTGCTACGCGAATGTTCGATGATGCTACGCGGAGATTCCAGGGCGTTGCACGACTTAGCCGCGCAGCGGCGTCAGGAGTTGGTCGATGCCAAGATTTCCGTCGCCGCTGCGTGCCCATTGAGCGATCCGAAGACAACCCCCTGGGCGTTGCATCCCAGGTGACAATTAGACCTGCCCGCGGCATTAACAAGCGAGCACCGTCAAGACTGTCACTTGGGTTTTGGTTTGCCCTGAAGACCAAACTTGAAGATCCGCAAGGCCCAACGGCCTCCGACGATTCAATGGCGAGAAGGCTGCGAACACGATATCCTGGAACCTGGCGTTCGCTTCCACCGTCGGACGCGATGGACGTGGAAGGCATGTCTGGCTGTCGGCGCCGAATCGCCAGGCAATCGATCCAATCGTGGGTTCTCGCCAGACAAACTGGGAGTGAAGCAAAGGCCACCTAAATGACCGAGTGCAATCCGGCGACCATCGGGGACCGGCTCGTTGTTCGCCGCCCATTAGATTTAACTGCGGAAAAAACGCCTGTCGGCAAAAAAGGTGCCTGTCCCGCTGACGGGGTGTGCGCTGCGGAATCGCGCTCGGCCATTTAGTCCCTAGACACCAACGATCATCTACACCTTGTCGCCAGCAGAGAGGAACCGACGGATGGGAATTCGCTTCGTACTTGCAGGCTCATTGATGGCCCTGGCCCTCGTCGGAACCAACGCGTTTGGTCAGCCTGCCACTCCACGCAAGTCAGCCTACTATGATTTAGGCGGCTTCCACCGAACGGTTACGACCGATTCAGAGCAAGCGCAAACGTGGTTTGATCGCGGCTTGGCGATGTGCTACGGCTTTAACCATGAAGAAGCCGTGCGTTGTTTCGAGCGTGCTTTAGACGAGGATCCCAGCATGGCGATGGCGCTCTGGGGTATCGCCTACGCCTGGGGCCCGAACATCAACAATATGGCGATTCCCCCGCATCAGATCGCACGGGCAGATCTGGCCCTGCAACTCGCCAAGCGTCATGCCAGACGGGGCACATCGCTCGAGCGTGAACTGATCGATGCCCTGTCCACGCGCTACGCCGCCCCGGCACCGGAGGATCGCGGACCGCTGAACGAAGCGTATGCCGAGGCGATGCAGGAAGTGTACGCAAAGAACTCGGACGACCCGCTGGTGGTCGCCCTCTACGCTGAATCGCTTATGAATCTCCAACCTTGGAGGCATTGGTCACCCACAGGAGAAGCGGCGGCGAAGACCGCCGAAATTGTCAGGGTGCTGGAGGCCGGCTTGCGGCAATGGCCGAGCGATCCGGCGCTGTGCCACTTCTATATCCACACCATGGAAGCATCGCCGTCGCCGGCCAAGGCGCTGCCTGCTGCCAATCGGTTACGAAACGCGATGCCCGGCATCGGCCACTTGGTTCATATGCCGTCCCATATCGACGTGCTGGTGGGAGACTATCAGAAGGTGATCGAATCAAATCGCCGAGCGATCATTGCGGACGACGAATTTGCTCGACGCGAAGGAATGCACAATTTTTATACACTCTACCGAATTCACAATTACCACTTCCTTGTCTACGGCGCCATGTTCGACGGTCAAAGCGCGCTCGCTTTGAAGTCGGCACGGGGCCTCGTCAAGCAGATTCCCGCCGAAATGCTGCAAGCTCAGACGGATTTTCTCGACGCATTCGTTCCCACGGCATTGCATGTTCTGGTCCGCTTCGGCCGCTGGGAGGAGATTCTTGTCGAGCCTGAACCGGCCGAGCATTTGCCGGTAACGCGTTCAGTCTGGCATTACGCTCGTGCGCTGGCGTATGCGTCGACCGAACGGATCGAGGAAGCCAAAGCGGAACAGCGAGAGTTCAGGCGTGTTCGAGCCGAAGTGCCGGATAGCAGCTTCCTGTTTCAGAACCCATCACAAAACATTTTGGGAGTTGCCGAGGCGATGATCGCGGGAGAGATCGCTTATCGGGACGGCGATTTCAAAACCGCGTTCGAACATCTTCGGGAGGCGGTCCAGCGAGATGACGCCCTGAACTACGACGAACCGTGGGGCTGGATGCAGCCGGCGCGGCACGCCTTGGCTGCCTTGTTGCTCGAGCAAGGACACAACCAGGATGCCGAGCAGGTTTATCGCGCGGATCTAAAGCGACACCCCCATAATCCCTGGTCCTTGCACGGGCTGAGCGAATCATTGCAACGACAGGGCAAGGAGGCGGAAGCGGCCATGTTTCGCAACGAGTTTCGCAAGGCGACCGAACGCAGCGATGTCAAAATCGACCGCTCCTGCTTCTGCCGACTCGGCGAAACCGAATGACCGGCTGTGGGCTGAGTCGCGGACAACACGGTTTCACAACGTGTCCACGGGACTCTTCACGGCGATCCCAGGCCGGTTCATGACATGCGTATAGATCATGGTCGTGGCAACATCTTTATGACCGAGTAATTCTTGTACGGTTCGAATATCGGCACCGTCTTCCAGGAGAT
>JAUIHJ010000343.1 GCA_030432015.1 bacterium | reverse complement strand
CGGTGTACCCAAGGTCGTCCAGCTTCGCAGATGGGTGAATTGCTGCCCTCGACCAACCGCCCGCTGCAACGCGTGCCAGAGCACCGAGCCGCCGTGACTGTGTGCAATGACGTGATAGGCCGTGTTTCGCTGCTCCAACTGAGTGAGAAAACCGTGCAGATCCTTGCCGGCTTCCCTGCGCGCCCGTTCGCTGTTGTGTCCCGACCAATGAAAAACAAGATGTTCGGGATGGCATCATGTGGAGAGCGGAAGACGATCATTAAGGGCACGCCAAGCGGAACTGCCTACCTGCCACCATCGCTCGCCCTGGGAATCCGAGGACGCCGAACCGGTGCCGTGAATGAGCAAGACAATTTCGTGGGCCTCCTCAGCGGGAACGGTCAGCGCGTCGACTGCCACCTCCTTGCGCTCCGCGCAGGACAACGCCATCGTCCGGGCCGAGTCGCGGCGCCCGACGACAAGGATGATCGCCTCGAACAGTGCCGCCAGAAGATAGAACGACGCCAGTGAGATCGCGACGTAGTATCCTGGCTGGTATTCGTCCAAGTGCGAGAATAGTCGCAGGCCGATCAGGTACTTGCCCGGTTCAAGCGTTGC
This sequence comes from bacterium, assembly GCA_030432015.1. Taxonomy (GTDB): domain Bacteria; phylum Planctomycetota; class Planctomycetia; order Pirellulales; family Pirellulaceae; genus ARS98. The sequence continues at coordinate 7,952 of JAUIHJ010000343.1, read as the reverse complement.
AAACAGAAACAGTGCAGCGGCCACAAAATGAATCAAGGTGACGAGCGCCGCTCCCAATCGCAATGCCACGCGCCCGATCAAGTGTCGCGGCGATGGGATGCGGATGAGGTATTGCAGAGTTGCGGCGGCTACGATGAGCCCCAACACAAATAGCATTGATCCCTGCGTGAGATCCCAGCCAGTTCGCATGCTACTGAACTTCGAAAAGAGCGTACCGGATTCAACCGCCCAATTGGTCCAGAGCAAGACGATGTAGATCGGCGCGAAGTAGATCCGTAGCAGCGCGAGGCCATCTCGAATGCGGGTCTTCGTGGGAAGTGAAGCGGCCGTTGGACGCGCGGCAGGGGCGGCGTTGGTCATGACGTATGGCGGTCCCGATCAACGGACTTCTCATTACGAAACCCACAAGTACGACGGGAGGGTAGGGGATTTGGGCTGCGACCGCCATAGCGAAACCCAGCAGAAGGCGGCGCCGCGGCGCCAAATGGGCTCGCGCCCGAGCACGCGATCAGGAGTCGGCCAGCGAGTCGCAAATGCCGCAGCCAATCAGTGATCTTCCGCATAGCCAAAAACGGAAGCAACCACAAATTCGCTTTTGCCGATCGTGTTGTTCGCCACCGTGAATTCATAAGGACCCAGATACACGTGTCCATCGGGAAACAGGATGCTGATGTGCAACTTGTCTTGGTCTCGCAAGACAAGTCGAGGTCCTGGTAACGCCGCAGGGGAAAACCACAATTTGCGCCAGCTTGCCTTGATTGTCTCGTCCGCAAACGAGCAAGGCGGCGAATGCGTTACCGGATAGCGTGATGTCGGACCAGGGATGGCGACGGCATTCATTTCCCTGCAAACCCGCGAAGCCTGGCCCGTCGACTGCTGAATAGTCGGTGGGCTCTCGACCCAAGTAGCCGTTCAGCACCTGGACCAACCGCAGCATGTCTCCTTTGAAGTCGGGGTCGGGACGCAGGGGGACCGCGTTGCGGAAGGTAAGGTCCCGCATGCTGTCGGGAAGCTCATCCCCAGTGGGCATGGTCGCGCCATTGACCAGCACGGGGACCACAATGGTCTCTGCGGCCAACGCGCATTCGATTTCGATGCGTACCGAATCTTCCCTATTCTGCAAGCGTCGGCGGCCCGATTTGTCCGCCGCGTTGAGCCAATCCGCGCCGATCACCACCACCAACACGTCGCATGACTGCACTGAATCGTTCAGCACTTCGCGGTAATCGGCTCCTGCCGGAATCGAATAGACGTCCTTGAATAGCGACTCTGGTCCAAATTCGCTGGCGAGATAATCATAGATTCTCCCTACAACGTCGATTGAATCGGCGCGACGGTAAGAAATGAAGATGGACCCCATGAGCCTCACTCCGTTGCACAGCGTCGTGCCGGTCGACGCTGCGGGAGTCCGTTCCGGCACGACCGCATCCGCCGACTCGGCGCCGCATAACCTCCACCAGGGGGTCGGTTCGGCGCTTGGCTTTGACGACGTGTTGGGGTGAGAGGATCAAAATTTTAACCCCTCGTTGGGGCTGGGTTGGTGCGTTGCGAGACGGAGTTGATCTTGCGTAGCCCGCTGTTTTCACGTAATTGACCGCTGGGATCCTCCCGCACGTTGCGTCCGAATTCAGCGTTCCTTGAGATTGCCCATCATGCGACGAACCGCAGCATTGCTGTGCATCCTCCTGCTTGCCGGGCCTTCATTGGCGGCAGCGCAGCCGACAACGTATCGGGGACGGTCGATTTCCCAGTGGAGCGATGATCTATCACATCCGAATTCTGTTGTCCGCATCGAAGCTGGAAAAATGTTGGGGAGGCTGGGGAATAACGCCAGCCAGGCGATTGATCCCTTGATTGCGGCGCTGCGAGACCGCCACCCTGATGTGCGGCTCTATGCCGCGACGGCCCTTGGTCGGATCCACCACCAACCGGAAAAGTGTCTTACCGCGTTGATCAAATTGTTGGACGACCGCGACGAACATGTCCGCTTTGCGGCCGAATGGTCGTTGGCACGCATTGCGCAAGATGTTGCCAAAGGGACCTATACAACCGAAATGACAGAGAAGTTTGATTCCTTGCTAGCCGTCGCCGAAACATCGCTGGCGGGTTCGGCACGGAACCACGCTCATGTGCAACAGATTGCTCAAGCGCGTCAAACGCTCCAACAGTCCGCTGTGCGCCCCGTCGCGACACCTCCTGTCGAACCGTCGCCCAAGTCCCCAACGCCCGCCGAACCGCCGGCCGCTACGCCCCAGACAGGCCAATCGCCAGGCGAATCGCTGCCATCCTCACCGCAGCCAGGCGAATCAAAGCCAACGATGCCTCCCACCGATCCGGCTCAGTTCGATCGGTCGCCAGCGCACACGAGCGACGTCGCCGCGTTGCTCGCCGACCTGCGCGCCGAGGACAAAGTTACTCAGCTCAAGGCCGTTGCCGCGTTGACTCAGCAAGGCCGTGCGACCGAGTTGATTGATGCCTGGCAGGCGGCGGGCGAGTTCGGTTTTCTCCACTGGCATCTGATGCAAGGCGTTATCCAGATCGGTGAGCCGGCGGTGCCCGCGTTGACGCGTACCTTGCGCGGCGAAGACACATTCCTCGCCATGGATGCTGCCGAGTGTCTCGGGCAAATGCGGCCGACGCCACGGAGTGCGATCGAACCCTTACGCGCCGTCGCCAGTGATCGCGGCGTCGCCGATGACGTACGGACGGCCGCGATCCGAGCCATCGGTAACTTGGACCCCGCAGCGTTCCGCCGTGACACCGCAATCATCGATGCGACGGCGGACAATGTTACGGAAAACGTCGTATCCACGCTCATCGGTATTTTAACCGGCGACGACGAGGCGGAGTTAAAGGAGGCGAGCATTCGGACCTTGGCCGCGATCGGACAAGCCGCGCGCGCCGCAGGCTCGTTGTTGCTGGAGACCCTCCGCGACATCGATCAACCCGAAACGACGCGGATCGCGGCGGCGGAAGCATTTGCAGCGATCAGCCCTGCCACGTCGGAGAACGTGACCACACTCGCGACGTTGCTGTCAGACGACGCCTACCCTGACCTTGTGGCCGCTGTGGCCGGCGCGCTGGGAGGATACGGCGACGCGGCGGCTGAGGCCGTGCCTCGTCTCTGTGAATTGATTGACGAAACAACGGAATTCGATCGACGCACCGTCATCCAAACCCTGGGGAAAATCGGTCCGGCTGCTCGGCCGGCAACCGTCAGGTTGATCGAATGCCTAACCGAGGTTGAGGAATTCGAAGGAGTTCAAGTCGCGGCCGCCAAGGCGCTTGCCCAGATCGGTCCCGCCTCCGTGAAGCAGCTCACAGGAAAACTCGATCATTCCAGCCATCAAGTCCGCGTCACGATCATGCGAGGCCTGATCGAGATGGGGGCTCGTGCCGAACCTGCCGTCAAACCGTTGGAACTGCGTCTGCTCGACGATGATGAAGACGAGCAAATCCAGGCGTTGGCCGCGGTGGCGTTGGGGCAGATTGGACCGGCCGCCGAGTCGGCGATTCCCACATTGGTGCGGCTCTTTGGTGATGTGAGACAGGCCGTGTACCTGCGCGCGATGGCCGCCATATCGATCGGGCAGATCGACCGGGAACACTCGCCGGTTCTGGTTGCCGGCCTCCATGATCCAGACGCGAGAATTCGAGTCGCCTCGGCCTACGCGCTGCAGCGCATGCCGGCGCCGCACCCCGACGCACTGCCGATGCTGCTACGCGAGCTCGAAGATGATGCGGCGCGCGGCGCGGCGATGCAGGCCCTGAGCGAATTTCCGGAGGCGAGTTTGACGGCTCTCACCGAGGTCGCGCGGGACCATTCGAAAGACGAAGCGACACGGATTGCTTGCCTCACGCTCATCAGCGAACGCGGCGCGTCGGCTACCGGGCAGCTGCTTGAAGCACTCAACGATGACACACTTGCCGAGTCGGCGTATTGGTGTTTGCGCGATCTCGGCAACGACTCCATTCCGCACTTGATCGCCGCGGTCGATGACGAACAGAAATTTGGTGACGATGCCCGAGCTGCCATTCACGATTTGGTCGAAGAGCTCTTCGAGGGGATCGGCGGCGGGGATGGTGATGTTTACTGGTCTGGCGGACACGCGTTGGTCGAGGGAGCGCACGGCGGTTCCAGGTCAGGCGTCGGGAGTCTGGGCATGAGCCGGATCGGCGCTGGCATGGAGACCGCTGCGCCGCAAATGATGGAACGAGATCCGCCGCCAACCGAATTCGAACCCGAGAATGCCAGTGCGCAGGAAGTGGCCGCGCTTCCTGAGCCCGACTCAGCCGATATCGCGCCGATGGAACGGGAATTGATCACGCCACCGACGGTATCGAACGACGAGTATCAGTCCGTCAAAGTCTTTTATGGAACCAATCGGCAACGGCTCGGCGACGACGTTCGCCGCGATGCGCGATTACCCTGGTTTGCGTGGCTGTTCATCGCCGCAACCATGGGCGGGATGGTCCTGTATGTGGTACGGCAATTTCGGCGTGGTGCGACGAGCCGTGGTGTCGTGGGCGTCGCGGTGATTATTCTGTTTGCCGTGGCGGTGGACACGGTCGTTGCTCGAATTCAGCGGCTGGATCAAGAACTTTCCAAGACCGGCCCGACCTATGGTCCCGAATACAGCACACAAGTCTCATTAGGCACTTGCGAGGTCACGATCCCGAAAATCCATCAGACGGGTCAGATCGAACGCCCCAGCGTTTTCCATCTTCAATTTGTTGAAGATCCGGAGCGGCACATCATCCTCAAGACCGTACGGGAAGTCGACTCCGACGCGTTCTATGCGGACTTGCAGAGCGAACTCGGGCGGAAGGGCAATAGCATCCTCGTCTTTGTGCATGGCTACAATGTTTCATTCGAGTCCGCGGCGCGCCGCACCGCCCAGATGTCACACGACCTCAAGTTCTCCGGCGCACCGATCTTTTTCAGCTGGCCCTCGCAGGCCAGTTGGCGAAAGTACCGGGTCGACGAAAAGAATGTCGAACTCAGCGTCAACCAGCTGAAACAGTTCTTGCTGGAGATCAGCGCACGATCCGGCGCCGACACGATCAACCTCATCGCGCATAGCATGGGGAATCGCGCGCTGACGAAGTCGCTGAAGGAGATCGAACTTGCCTCAGCGCACGAAAATCGACTCTTCAATCAGGTAATCTTGGCCGCGCCGGACATTGACGCCGACGAATTCCGAGAAAGGATCGCTCCGGCCATTATTCCCAAGGCGCGGCACATTACGCTTTATGCCTCGTCGCAAGACCTCGCCCTGGCGGCCTCGCGCGAATTCAACAGCGGCGATCCGCGGGCCGGTGATGCCGGCGAAGACCTCGTCGTCATACCGGGCATCGACACGATTGATGTGTCCGCCGGCGAAAGCAGTTTGCTGGGCCACTCGTATTACGGCGACAGCAGGTCGGTATTGCACGACATCCAGTCACTCCTCCGCGACCAACCCGCCGCAGAACGCAGGTTTCTGGAACCTGTTCCTCAATTCGAACCGACACATTGGCTGTTCCGCCCGGCGAGCGTGGCACAGCGTGATGATGCCACCGAACGCTTGAGATAGCCCGGGTGTGACGGCTGGCCTGGCGAAACCGGAGCAAGTCTACTCGTTTCGAGGAACGGGCACGGTGTTCTTGGGGACGCCGAGGCAGATCCGGAATCCGTCGCGAGAGTCGGAATAGGAAACGCTGTGTATGCCCAGCCGAACGGCGCAACGCGCATTGCCCGGAACATCAAAGTAGTTACCACCCCGGCAAACGGGACTCGATACCGAAAATTGATCGTTGTTCTCGTAGTGCAGCGCTTCATGCCCTCCTGCGGGATCAAAATGATCGAGGACGAATTCCCAGACGCCGCCGCACATGTCGGCGAGGCCAAAGCCGTTTCGCCCCTTTTCGCCGTAATGATCCACGGGTGAAAGGAAGGCGCAGCCATCGCTCCACGGAGCGTTCGCCAGGGGCCAGATGGTGTCTCGTCCGGGAAGAAAGTCAACGGCGGAGATGTTGAGCCTGCCTTTGCCCTCCATCAGATCGTTTCCCCACCAAAAATAATGGCTCTCCTGACTTCCGCCGCGGCAGGCATAGGCCCATTCGGCTTCGGTGGGCAGACGCAATTCCAAACCTTTGGGTAGCCGATCCGCCGCGCGCTCCCTGTCGGTGAGCCAACTGCAGAAGGCTTTCATGTCCTGATAGCTAACGCAGACAACCGGGTAGTCGTCCTTCATCGGAGTTCCGAAATTGGGACGGCGCCAGCTCTTGTCCTCACGTCGTTCCCATGGGTGTACGACGCGCAAATCGTAATAATAGCGATCCCATTGATGATTGAAACACTGCGTCCACCCACCCGGCTTTTCCGCGTCCGTGACGTAACCTGACTCCTCCACAAATCGCTCGAATTGCCCGAAGCTGACTTCGGTGCGGCCCATCCAGAACCCCTCGCTGACCTGCATTGGTCGCGGCTCGCCCTCATACTTCTCGCGCACCGTCCCAGGTTGTGCTCCTCCTTCGATTCCGGTAGCCCACGCTTTTTCCGCGGCCGTGCTACCCATCTTGAATGTTCCGGGCGGGATGTAAACCAACTCAAGGCGAACCCCGTTACCAAGTTCGAGCTTCTTCGTGTCCCCTTGTTGCGGCTCGTCGGCGAGGGCCGTGGGGATGGAAAAAAAAGAAAAGAACGCGACCAAAAAAAGCGATTCGAGGCGTTGGAATTTCTTCATTTGATACGCGTTCGGTATAGAGGGTGATGGACGATCTTCCTGGAGATGGAATTGCGAGCCGTGCGCAACGTGAGGCTGGCCTGATTATCAAAGATCGGCTGGAAGCTGGCAAGCGAAAGTTGCCGTTCGCACCCGTCGCTGCAACCGGATTTCGATCATGCGATGGTTTTTGGAACGCCTCACAGCTGACGGGTGCTCGAGACGATCCAACGCTTGCCAAGGCTCTAAATGGCCGAGCGCGATTCAGCAGCGCACACCCCGTCACCGGGCCCTGCACCTTTTGCGCCGACAGGCGGTTTTTCCGCAGTTAAGTCGAATGGGCGGCGAAAAACGAGCCGGTCCCGGATTGTCGCCGAATTGCACTCGGTCATTTAGAACGTCTTCGGCGCGCTGCGACAAGCATGGTCATCGGTCGGCACGAATTGAACCGAGGCGAGGATGCGCCAACTCCTTGATTCAAGCTCCCGTTCATCGAACAGTGGGGGGGGCACGTTCCCGTCGCTCGACCCCTCAGGGGTCAATGGTGTTTCGCCAAGATCGCGCTCCTTCAATTCCCGCAGTCGGACGAGAGCGAGAATGCGCGGGGTGGTCGTCGACGGCTTGTAGAGATTGAGTCGCATTACGCGCGGAAGCTTCGCCACGAAGTGCCACCCTTCGTTGGGGACTTGAGTGCCCGCACGCCAGGCAAAATCAGCCCTTGGGAGTCACGAAGTTTCCGTTGCCCAGCGGCCGTAGACTGAGAAAACCCAAACTCCACGTTTCCCATCGGTGTTTATCAGAAAGGCAGGTCGCGGGCGTCGTCGTCGCCGCTGTTGTCGTGTGGTACGGCCGGTCCGAAACGCGACGCGTACCCTGCTGGCTGATGTGTTTGACGACGGGGAAGACCGACCTTTAGAATGCCCGGGCCTCTTAGCATCGCTCTGCGTCGTATATATCACATCTTTATTTTTCGCAGGAGCTTGGCTTATGTCCTCTTCCATCACTAAGTTCTCTCGTAGGTTATCGCGGCGGTTGTTTGGTTCGGCAGGCAAGAAAAAAGATCGGCGCCGTCGTCATGATCGGCGCGTTGCGTTCGTGGAACAGCTCGAAGATCGGAGGGTGCTCGCTTCGCTGACGGGCATCAGTTTCGACGACGTTGACGGCAACGGGGTCCAGGATGCGGGCGACGCGCCGCTGAGCGGCGTGACGGTCTATCTGGATCAAAACAACAACAGCGTGCTGGAT
>JAUIHJ010000342.1 GCA_030432015.1 bacterium | reverse complement strand
ATCCGGCTTCAGCAGGTTTGAGCACTTGGCGAAGAAGCCGGGAAGGAATCGCTCGCCGACCGCTTCAATCATTTCGATGGAGACAAGCTTGTCGTATTCGCCACGCAGGTCTCGGTAGTCGTCCTTGAGCAGGGTCACGCATTCAGCGATTCCGGCGTCGCGGAACCGCCGCTCCGCGTAGGCATGCTGTTCGTCGGAAATCGTCGTGGTCGTCACATGGCAGCCGTAATGTTTCACCGCGTGTTCGGCGAATCCACCCCACCCTGTGCCGATCTCCAGGAGATGGTCACGTGGCGTCAGTTGCAATTTGCGGCAGATGCGATCGTACTTTTCGATCGACGCTTCCTCGAGGGTCGAGTTCGCCGTGGGAAAGACGCCGCTGGAATAGGTCATCGTGGGGTCAAGCATCAGTGCGAAAAAGTCGTTGCTCAAATCGTAGTGCGCGGCAATGTTCCGTTTACTTCCGGTGCGGGTGTTGCGTCGCAGCACGTTGAACGTGGCCCGCAGGGGCTGAAGCAGGCGGGTTACGCCCTGTTCAACGCCTGCCAGCACGTCCGTATTGCGCGCCAGGACCCGCATCGCGGCCGCCAGGTCTGGCGAATCCCAGTCGCCACGAAGGTAGGCCTCGGCCGCGCCCAGCCCGCCCCCCAGGACCACGTCGCGATAGAAACGACGGTGATGCACGTTGATCGTGGCGATGGTGGTCTTTCCGACTTCGACCTGCCCGAACTCGAACGCCCCGCTGCGATCGACCACGGTCAACTGCCCCGATTCGAGCTTTCCCAAGCGCTTCAAGACCGCCCTGCGAAACCAGCAACTGGCATCGAGGCGTTGCTGGCCAGGTGTACTTAACGCGCCGTTGGTGGGGACGCCGCGGCCGAGCGGTGCCGCGTCGGAACAGGTGATGGCCCGTTGGTCAGAATTTTGGGGTGCGTGTAAGTGGGGCATTGTTTCCACCAGAGTTTCCAGGCTTGGTAATAGATTGCGGCCGTGATTTGGGCGGTCATCACGGGATAACGAAGGGTCATCCGTCGTAGTTGCTGCCGGCTGAGGTCGCGACGTTCGAGCGTCAGGCGGGCGTCGAAAAGGTGTCTCGCATCACAGGAGTTGGCGAGGTGAAGTTCGAGTGACTGTCCAGGCGATGAGAGCATCCATTGGTAACGCAGATCCATCTCCATGAACGGCGAGACGTGAAAGTCCTTGCGGTGCGCGAACCGCAACTCATCTGCCGAGCCGCTGCGATTCCCATCCCACAGAACATAGACGTGCCGCTCCTTCCAGGGCGTGTTGTTGACCTCCGCAACGATGGACTCGACACGCCGGTCGTCCCGGTCATAGACGTAGAAAAGATTGAGCGGACTCATGTAGTAGCCAAAGTGCCGCAATTGTGTCAGCAGGCGGACGGGTCCTTCCGGTGTGTTGCCCGTCTGTTGCCTGACCAGGCCGCGAACATCGTCGGCCAGTGAAGTCGACGAATCGAACAGGTGGTCGCTCCGCACGAACGATCGCGATGCATACTTCGAGCTGGAAATGAACCCCCGACGGCCCACCAACGAGCGTAGTTCATCAAGATCCAGGTAGACCATAAAGAGTCGATACTGAAATTGATGATCTATCGGCTCGCGGCGGCGATGCGTGACGATTCCTTCATACAGGCAACTATGCATGCGTCGAGTTCGACTCCAAACTGATGAGCGACGGCCAACGCGCTGTTGACACCGTCTTCGTGAAAACCATAGCCCCAATAGGCGCCGCAGAAATGGGTGCGCTGGGCTCCGCTGATTTCGCCGAACCGACGCTGCGCAGCCAGCGACGCGCGGGAGTAGGCGGGGTGGTGATAGTTAAAGGTCCGCAAGACCTTGGCCGGGTCGATTTTCTCCGTCGAGTTCAACGTCAGGAGAATCGGCGTCGCCGAGTCGTGGTTCTGCAGACGACTGAGATCGTAGGTGACGGCGGCCGCATGGTCGCTCCCAGCAGCGATGTGGTAGTTCCAACTGGCCCAGGCACGCCGCCGCTTCGGCAACAGGCGGGTATCGGTGTGCAGCACGGCCGCGTTCGCCTGGTAGGGAAATGCGCCCAGAATTTGCTGCTCTTGATGGGTTGCGTCCGTCAGCGTGCGAAGCGTTTGATCGGCATGCGTGGCGAAGACGACTTCGTCGAACAGCTCTGCCGTTCCGTCCCGGGGAGTTACCAGGATGCCGTGTTCGCGCCGCGACACCATGGCCACCGGGCAGCAGAGGCGAACGCGTTCGCGCAACGGCGCGAGGAGCGCCTTGAGGTAGTTTCGCGAGCCGCCTACGATGGTCCGCCACTGGGGGCGGTCCCGGAGTTGCATCAGGCCATGATTGGCGAAGAAGCCGATCATGAAGTCCGCGGGAAAGTCCAGGATCGACTGCGGGGAACTCGACCAGATCGCCGACGCCATCGGGACCAGGTACTGGTCCACAAAGGGGCGGCCAACCGCACATGCTTTGAGGAAGTCGCCGACCGATCGGCCATCTTCAAGTTCGCCGGTGGCAGCGGCCCGCGTACCCAGCCGGTTAAAACGCACAATGTCGCGAAGCATTCGTAAGAAGGAGGGACGCAGGCAATTCGACCGCTGTGCGAACAGTCCATTCAATGAGCTTCCCTGGTATTCCCAGCCCGTCGTATCCGAGCGGACGCTGAAGCTCATGTCGCTGGCATGCGAGTTGATCTTCAGCAGTTCCAACATCCGGCAAAAGTTTGGATAAGTCCGCCGATTGAAGACCATGAAGCCGGTATCCACGGCGAAGCGCTGACCTTCAATCAGGGCGTCCACGGTGTTCGCATGGCCCCCCGGGTAGTGGTTGGCCTCGAAGACGGTGACATCGTGCCTGGTCGCCAGCAGTCGCGCGGCGAGGCTGCCGCTGATGCCTGTCCCGATGATGGCGATGCGCTTCACGGCCCGGCTTTCGTTGGAGGAATCGATTCGATCATGGTCGCAGCGAGCGTGCCGTTAGCATCTTCGCTCGACCCGGTATCTATAGTTCCGCAGGCTTCCTTGCAAAGTGTGGTGAAGGTGAAAAGTCAGTCCGAGCGCGCGGTTTGCTTTGGAGGCCAGGGAAAAAAGGCGCTCGTGGTCCGCACGTAGTCTTCGTATCCGGCGACCCGGCTCCGCAACGAACTCTCCAGCAGCCGGACTCCCGAAACGCGGAGGAGCAAGAATGACATCAGAAGCGGAGACACAATCGTCCACCACCACGAACTCGGCTCGACCGCTACCAGGTAAAACCCCCACCAGACCAGGAAGTCACCGAAATAATTTGGATGTCGTGTGTAACGCCATAATCCCCGATTCATGACGCTGCCGCGATTGGCCGGGTCGGCTTTGAAGCGGGCGAGTTGATAGTCCCCGACCGTTTCAAAGGTTACTCCGATCAGCCAAAGCATCAGTCCAATGGCTACGCCAAGATGCCATGTGGGACCTGCACCGATGCCGAGTTGAATTGGCAGGGAGATGACCCATAGCAGCAATCCCTGCAAGCCAAAGACGGTGAACAGGCTGACGATGGGAAAGAATGCACCATGTTGTCGACGCATGGCTGCGTAGCGGTGATCTTCCGACTCGCCGATGTTTCGCCATGCCAGATATCCGGCCAGGCGTAGCCCCCAGACGGTGACGATCAACGTTACCAACAGCGGTACCGGCAGCCATCGGCCGCTGCGCCACAGCGATGCCCAGGCAACAAGCACGAAGCCGCACCCCCAGAAGATGTCGATAATGCTGGCGTTCTTCAGGAGCAGGCTCAGCAACCACAACGCCAGCAGCCATACTCCGATCAGGGTCAAATTCAGGAGCAGCGTGGATTCAAAGAGCATGCTTGACCTCAATCGCCAGGGAACTCGAATGCCACGACAACGGAGTCGAAGGTTACCGGCTGCTGGCGTCAGGGGTTGTCGCGCCGCTACTATGATAGCGGTCAGGGAACCCCGCGTTGGAAAATCACAGGGTGATAACCATGAAGCTGATTGATTTGGCTGAAACAGGCCTCGTACCAGACGCGGCGATCCGAGTGGGCATTCGCCGACTGCTGGCCAAGCGCATCAAGACTGCCACCAGAGCTGAACGATCAGAATTTACGGAACAGCTTCGCCGTAGTCCGTTGGCCGTCGCCACCGAGGCGGCAAATCTCCAGCACTACGAGGTGCCAGCGATGTTCTTCGAGCAGGTCCTGGGGCCGAGACTGAAATATAGCGCGTGTCACTTTCCCAGCGAGCACGCCACGCTCGCCGAAGCCGAGGACGCGATGTTGAGGCAGACCTGCGAGCGAGCCGAAATCCTGGATGGGATGAGCGTCCTGGAACTCGGCTGCGGTTGGGGGGCGCTAACATTGTGGATCGCCGCGCAATACCCCGCGTGCCAAATCACGGCGGTTTCGAATTCCAACAGTCAACGCCGCTTCATCGAAGGCCGGGCGCGCGCTGCCGGACTGACCAATGTCAGTGTCATCACCGCAGATATGCGAGAATTTTCCATCCAAAAAACGTTCGATCGTGTTGTTTCGGTTGAGATGTTCGAGCACATGCGGAATTACCAAATGCTCTTCCAGCGAGTTTCCAGTTGGATGAAGCCGGACGGCAAGGCATTCGTTCATGTGTTTTGCCACGCTCACACGCCCTATCTGTTCGAGACCGAGGGCGCGTCCAATTGGATGGGCCGCCACTTCTTTACTGGCGGCATGATGCCGTCGGAAGACCTGTTCAGCGAATTTCCCGACGACCTCATGATCGAGCGGCAATGGCGCGTTAACGGCCGGCATTACTGGCAAACCTGCGAAGGCTGGCTGCGAAACCTTGATGCGAACCGCAACACGATTCTTGAGCGATTCCAACAGGATCTGTCGCACCGCGAAGCGCGGATCAACGTGCAGCGATGGCGTATTTTCTTCATGGCGTGTGCCGAGCTGTTCCGGTATCGCCGAGGCGTCGAATGGTTCGTGGCACATTATCTCTTCCAGCCCACCGCAACGAACTCGTCTCGCAAGGCTTCACGGATCGAATGCCTCCAGCCCATTTCGTAGGACTTGCGAACCTCCATGGTTGTCGACTCGTGGCGGATCAACCATCAGGTGCGTTTCGACGAAAGGGCTGCCCGTGGATGGCGTGTTGTTGCCAATTTGGATGGTTGCACGGTAGGCGATGTTGGTTTGGGTGAAGCAGGTGCGAGGTACCCCAGCAAGCCGAGTCTCACCAGGGACCGGACTGCTGTTTCGAGCTCGTAGTCAAAACAATGATCGCGCTGTGCGGCGAGGGCGGCAATGCTCGGTTTCGGTGCGCCGACGCTTTGATCCTCGTGCGAGTCCTCCATCTGAGGAAGTTCTTTCATTCGCGGTCGGTGAACTGCTAGAATGTTCGTAGTTAATTCCCACCCGCAATCGTTTCGAGACCGGTGGAAGTGGACTGCCAGCGGCTGTGCGACCGTGACGATGGCAACGCGTTGGCGGCACCACTGGCGACCATGAACTCTCGAAACGTCCTCACGAATGCATCGAGGTTCCCATGAGCGCATCCTCCCGCCGTACGTTCTTGCATCAGACGCTGGCCGCGTCGGCAGCCTGGTCGCTGCTTGCCGACCCCTTGGGCGCCGCGCAACAGCCTGCAGGGGCCCTGCATCTGGCGCCATTCCGGTTTGACGTCACGCCGCCCCAAGGGCATTCGCTATGCGGTGGTTGGATCAAGCCGGTGGTCGACGTTGATGACACGCTGGAGGCGATCGGTTTCGTGTTGCTCGGCGCCGGCGAGCCCATTGTCTTGTGCGCTGTTGACTGGACGGGCCTCCTCAATGACGCACATGTTCAGTGGCGAGCGGCGCTTGCCGAGGCCGCGGGGACGACGCCGGAGCGTGTGGCGGTGCAGTGTGTGCACCAGCACAACGCACCATTCGCCTGCCTCGGCGCCGAACAGATCGTGCTCGCACAGGGCGACTTGCCACACATCGTCGACCTTGATTTCTACCAGCGTTGCCTGGATCGCGCGCGAGCGGCGGTGCAGACCGGCCTGAAGCAGGCGCGACCGGTGACGGCCATCGCCCACGGTCAAGCGAAAGTTCATCAGGTCGCATCCAATCGCCGCGTCGCCCGCACGGCAGACGGAAAGGTGAGTAAGATGCGCGGCAGCAGTTGTCGCGACGAGGCCTTGCGGGCGCTGCCCGAAGGGACCATCGATCCGTATTTGAAAACGGTCGCGTTCTACGACAACGACATGAAAATTGCCGCCTGTCATTATTATGCGACGCACCCGATGAGCTACTACGGTGATGGGCGGGTGACGAGCGATTTTGTCGGATTGGCTCGCAAGCAACGGCAGCGCGAGGAGCCGGATTGTCAGCACGTCTACTTCACGGGATGCGCCGGTAATATCTCGGCCGGGAAATACAACGATGGGTCACAGCCCGTACGGGCAATCCTGGCACGAAAGATCTACGATGGTATCGTCGCCGCCGACAAGACACTCCAGCCCAAGCCGGTTGAGACGATTCGGTGGGATACCGTCGGGATGGTGCCGGCACCGCGGGATACGTTGTCGATCGCTGCTCTGGAAAAGCAAATTTCCGACAAGAGTAACTCGGTTGTGAATCGCAACCGGCCCGCGTACATGCTGAGCTGGCTCCAGCGTCTGCAGCGCGGAACACCGATCGAGCTCAGTGCCCTGGACATCAACAAGATCTCGTTGCTGCATCTGCCTGCCGAGTCGTTTATTGAATACCAGCTCCGTGCTCAGGCGGTCGCGCGCGAGCACGATCCTCAACGTTTTGTGGCGACGGCGGCCTATGGCGACGGGGGCCCCTGGTATATTCCGGTCGCGGAGGAGTATCCCGCCGGCGGGTACGAAGTGAGTGTCGCCTTCTGCGATCCGAAAATCGACTCGGTCCTGTCCGCAGGGATGCGGAAACTATTGAAGCTGGCATGATGGGCGATGTTGCCTTGAGCCACCTTGTCAGCTTGAACCGGTGTGACGCGAATGCAACGATGGTGTGACCCCACAGGGCAAAGGACACGAAACTGCAATGACCAACTTCCAATCTCGACTCCTGGTTACCTTGATCTGTGCGACAAGCTTGGCCGGTGCCTCTGCCGGCGCGGGGGACTGGGCACAGCTTCAGGGCAACGCGTTGCGTTCGGGTAACGCTCCCGAAGTTGTTTTGCCGAGTTCGATCGGCTTGATGGCGGCCATTCCGCTCACCGATCGGATCGTGGCGGCCCCGGTGGTGAGCGCTGGGACGGTCTTCGTCATCGACGGCGCTGGCATGGTGTTCGCGATTGATGCAACCACGTTCAAGACGCTTTGGCGATTCCAGACGCGGGGCGGCGCGGGAAACTGCAACAACGTGGCGGCGCCAGCCGTGGCGGGCAAGTTCGTCCACGTGGGAACCACGGCCGGCTACTATTATGTGCTCGACCGGGACACTGGAAAGGTCGTCCGGGAGATTGATTGTCACGAACCGATCTTTTCTGCACCGGCCATTGGGACGGACCGCGTCTATTTTGCGACGCTTGGGGCTCAGGTTTACGCCGTCGAGTTCAACGGCACGGTCGCCTGGACCTGGGACTTTGTGAAGGAAGTGGTTGAATTCGAAGGTGATCGGTGGCGGGGCGAAGAATGGCTGGCCGCACGGCAAGACCGAGTCACGTGGCGCGACCATTTCGTCTGTTCGCGGGATATCTGCCTGGTCGGCAAGACGGTCGTGATGCCCGCTGGCGGGCGGACGGTGTTTCTGGATGATGCAGGCGAACAGCCCCAGCTGCGTGCCGTCGGAGAGATTCCCAGTTATGCCGGCAAGGAGTTTCCCGCGACGTTTGGCCAGAGCGCTGATGCGGCCGGCAACGTGTACGTGCAGTGGCATCGTCGCGACAACGCGGGACGCGTCGAAATGATGCGATTGACCGACGACGAAGTGGAGACGACGTTCGTAAAAGGGACCGAGACTTCGATTCGTTTGCCAGGCCTGTTGAGTTTCTCGCCGGTTAGTATTCGGGGGCGTGACGTGTATCGGGTGCGGCCGGAGCAGGGGCTGGGACTCTGCCGCCATACCGCGGACATCGAGCAGCCGGTGGTGCTCAATGCCGCTGCGTCGGTCTGTCCGCCCGTCCTGACACGCGACCATGCGGTCTATGGCGGGCTCGATGGCACCTTGTACGTCGTGCCGCTGGCCGGCGCTGGGACCGACGCTGCGGCCGCCAAACCGGTCACATTTGCCACGGCGTTTGGCGCGCCGATCACCGCCCCGGTCGCCGTGGCGAACGGTAATATTTTTGTGGCGTGCGAGGACGGCTACCTGTATGTGCTCGGGCCCGACGGCAAGGCCCCGTTGCCTGCGCGAGACCTGCAATTGTGGCAAAGTCGCAGTGCTTTGACTGGGCCCTGGGCAGCGGCCGAGTTCGATTGGTACACCAATTACGGCGACTTCGCCGGCACCAATGCCAACGCGCAAGGCCTGCGTCCTCCCTTGCGGATGCGGTGGGCGCGACGGCTGGAAGGCACGATCAAACATCTGCCCGTGTGTGGCGGCGGACGGCTGTACACGCATACGGCCGAAGGGCA
>JAUIHJ010000341.1 GCA_030432015.1 bacterium | reverse complement strand
AGGTTACGCCGTTGTCCGTGCTACGTGCGTGGAGAATATCGTCATCGGTCCCGATCGTCCCCTCAAGGTCATCATCGGATTCCCAGACGGTGATCCAGATGCCGGAACCGTCTGTCGTTAGCTCGGGATTGTAGTCGTCTCGGTGACTCGTATAGGCACTGCTGTTGAGCGGTGCCTGAGCGGTCCAGGTTGCACCGTCGTCCGTGCTTCGTGCGTAGAAGATATCGTAACCGAAGCCAATCGTATCGTCGTACCTGTCCGTTGATTCCCAGACCGCAATCCAGTTGCCCGCGCCATCCGTTGCCACATTCGGATCGTAATCATCCGAGTTATTGTCAACATCAGCTCTGGAGTTGAGCGGTGCGGGAGCAGACCACGTGGCACCGTTGTCGGTGCTCCTTGCGAAGAAGATATCGAAATCGGCGCCGATCGTCCCCCCGAGGTCCTCTTGAGATTCCCAAACTGCAACCCAATTGCCCGCGCCGTCCGTCGCTAAATGGGGCTTGTAATCGTCCCCGGTATCGGTATCTGCATTGGTGTTGAGCGGTACCGGTACCGCCCGATTGACCACACTGTCCAATCCGATGTCGCACTCGTCGGGTACGCCGTTATCGTTGCAGTCCTGCGATGTGCCATCTGCAATGTCGATATCATCCATGACGCCGTTCGTGTTGCAGTCGGCTTCGCAGTCGTTGGGAATGCCGTCGCCGTCGTCATCGAGCCTGTCATCGAAACCCGGACAGGCATCATCGAAATTGCAAACACCGTCGTGATCACTGTCGCCACCCATCGCGTCACAAGGTGTTTGGGTTACGTGAATGATTAATGCACCGGTTGTCGTGATGTCCTGCTCAAGAACAAAGCCCGCCGGTGCGATCAGCGCGCCAAACGATCCGATGATTTCGTTTGAATTGCCAATAACCGTCCAACTGTCGTTGAGAGAGGGTGAGTATAGAGAGGTATCGAGTTCCAACGTGCTGCCGTTGGAGTCGATGAACGAATTCTTTTGGTCGCTGTCGATGGTGGAAAGACCCATGGCGCCATTGGCTGTCGGAACAATCTCCAGCGTCCCGTCCGCGCCGATGCTCACTTTCTCAGGACCGCCGACGCTAGCCGAAAGTCCGAGCGCAGCATCACTACCGATAATCTTCAGACGCCCTGGCGATCCAACGTCTCCAATTCCTATCGCGAAGTCCACATTGAGATTTCCCCCCGAAATGCTCATCAAGCCCGGGCCGCCGAAACCGATTGCAAGCGTTTCGGTACTCATGGTTCCACCGCTGAAATCGACGGTGCCTTGATTGCCATCCGTTCCCACGCTAAAGAAACTGTTGAGGGTCAAGTCGCCCGACGACATGGTCAGCGATCCAATGCCCCCCGCCCAACCGACATTAAGAACGTTTGAGTTTTGGCCGGTGCCATTTGCCGTCACGTTGTGCGCGATCTGCGCTTGGTCGCCCAGGAAGGTGTCCGGGACGCGAAGGTCCCAAGTGTTTGGATCGTTCCATGCGCCGTCCTGAACGGAATTGGTGAATGCCCCGCCCGCCAGCGCAGATTGCCCAGTCGCCGTTGTAATCGTAGCGACAATTAGGCATGCGAGGGCGACCTGACTCGATCGTTTGCTCGAATTTGTACCGCCAGATCCGATATTGCGCGAAGAAAGCTGCGTTCTCATCCTGGTCTCCATGGTCTTTTCTCCTGCGTATCTTTGTGTCGATGTGTCGAGCAGCATTCCTTCCGATTTCCGGGCAAATGCCCCTCACACCCCAGACACGCAAAAACACGGAGGACGGGGACAAACAATCCTGTAGAAGGCCAAAAAACGTTATGCTCGATTCAAAATCGCGGATTCTGGTATAATGAAAGCGATGCCAGACATGCCTGAAAACGGGAACCGGGCCGGTTCGGACCAAGATGTGACTGTACTCCTCGATCGTGTGGCCGCGGGCGACTCGGGGGTGGTGGACGAACTCTTGCCAATCGTCTACGCGGACCTGCGCGCGGTGGCTGGCGGACAGTTTCGCGGACAGCGCAGCGATCACACGTTGCAACCGACCGCGCTGGTTCACGAAGCATTTCTTCGATTGGTTAAAGCGCCGGGTGAGGGATTCAAGAACCGCGCCCACTTCATGGCCGTCGCCGCAACGGCGATGCGGCAGATCCTGAAGGACCATGCGCGGGCAAAGTCGGCTGCGAAGCGCGATTCAGGTGGTGCTCGCGTAGATCTCGATCAGATGACAACTCCCTCGGGCAAGCAGACCATCGACGTAATCGATCTGAACGAGGCACTGACGCGACTTGAAGACGCCGACCCGCGAATGTCGCGCATCGTTGACCTGTGGTTCTTCGGCGGACTGACCACCGAAGAGATCGCCGAGTTGCAGGGCGTCTCATCGCGCACCGTCAAACGCCTATGGCGCCAAGCGCGTGCATGGCTCAATTCCGAACTGACCAACGCCTAAGACCCCATGAGCAAAACGAGCGACATTCGCAAAGCGATGGAAGTCTTTGACCAGGTCTGCGACTTGCCGTCCGCGGAGCGATCGGCTGTTCTTGAGAGACTTTGCAATAATGACGCCGAATTGCGCAGCCGCGTCGAAGGTATGTTGGCCAGCGAAAACGACGATGAGGCTTTGCTTGCCGAATCTAAACACGGTATCGGTGCCCAAATCATTTCTGAACAATTGAGTTCAGAGGCCAATAGGGGGCAAATACCGGAGCGAATCGAGCGATACAAGATCATCCGCGAACTCGGACGTGGGGGGATGGGTGTCGTTTACGAAGCGGAGCAAGATTCTCCCAAGCGACGCGTTGCACTGAAGCTGATCCAATCTGTCGGGATGTCGCCAACGCTGAGCAAGCGATTCGAGCGTGAAGCATTCGTGTTGGGCCAGCTCCAGCATCCCGGGATCGCGCACATCTATGAATCAGGCGTGGCCTACATCGAGGGTCACAGTCAACCATTCTTGGCGATGGAGTTGATCAACGGTGAACGCATTACCGCGTACGCGAAAACTCGGAAGCTTAGCGTGCGAGAGCGTCTGGAGTTGATGGCCCGTGTTTGCGATGCGGTGCAGCATGCCCACCAGAAAGGCGTGATCCATCGCGACCTCAAGCCAGCGAATATTCTCGTCGTCGAACAAGGCAGCAGCAGCGGCGCGAGCACAAGTGCCACGAGCGGGAACTTCTCGATTGATGATATCGGTCAACCGAAGGTCCTCGATTTCGGCGTCGCCCGATTGACAGATAGCGACGTGCATGCCGTAACGTTGCAAACCACCGTTGGCCAGATCGTTGGTACCCTTGCTTACATGAGTCCCGAGCAGGTCGTGGGCGATCCCGCTGGCGTAGATACGCGCTCTGATGTGTATGCGCTTGGCGTGATTCTGTTCCAATTGCTGACTGATCAATTGCCCTTGGACGTTTCTGGAAAGCCTGTTGCCGAAGCCGCGCGTATCATTCGTGATGAGGACCCGGCATTGATCAGCGAGGTCGATCGGGCACTGCGCGGTGATATCAAGACAATCATTGCCAAAGCGCTGGAAAAAGACGCCGATCGACGTTACTCGTCAGCAGCGGAGATATCGGCCGATCTTCGCCGGCATTTGCGGAACGAGCCGATCATCGCACGACCGGCGAGCACGTTCTATCAAATCCGCAAGTTCGCCAGTCGCAACCGCGTGCTGGTCGGCGGCGTGACCGCAACTTTCGTCGCGTTAATCGTCGGCTTACTTGGTACGGCTTACTACCTCGTTGAAGCACGGGAGCAGTTCGCCCGGGCCGAGAATGAACGCGATGAAGCGATCGCCGCTCGCAAAGATGCAGAGAAACAGCGAAAGCGAACCTCCAAAGTTGCCGGATTTCAAGCCAATCTGCTCGGAGATCTTAGCGCAAACGAATTCGGCAAAAAGCTTGTGCAGGAATTGCAGAACGAACTGCGGCTTTCGGAAGCGGAAATGGACGGGAGCGGAACTGAGCGTTTTACGGGCAATCAATTGCTGAATGAAACACTCTCTGAAGTTAATAGCACAAATGTCGCGCGTGCCGTTCTCAGTGGCATGTTAGCCGATCGCGCTCTTAAGAAAATCGATGAAGGTTACACCAAGGACCCGGTGACGGAAGCGCGGCTTCGATATAGCGTGGCGCAAATGTATTCGAACTTGGGCATGCTCAATGAGGCGCTGGATCAATCCCGGTTGGCGTTGGAACTTGAACGCAAGCACCTCGGAAGCGACCACAAGTCGACGCTGGCGTCCATTGATGCCTTGGCAAAGCGATACAAACAGATGGGGCGAGTGGCCGAGGCCGAAAAACTCTTCCGCGAATCGTTGAGGCGGAAACGCCAAGTGCTGGGAGACGATCACAAACTGACCATAACAACGATGGGGCACCTTGCGGCTCTCCTTCAATACAAGGGCGAGTTGGACGAAGCGGTGGAACTGTCGCGTACAGCGGTCGATGGTTCCGAACGTGCATATGGTACCGAGCACGTGCATACATTGCATCGCCGCAATACATACTGCTCACTGCTTCTGGAACTCGGAAGGCTCGACGAAGCGCTGGCGTGCTTTCAGAGCGTCCTTAGGTCACGCGAACGCGTCAACGGCCTCGATCACAAGGAAACAATAGTTGTCCGCAATAATTTGATGGGGACTTTGTTCAAGTCGGGTCGATTCAACGAGGCAGAGCCCGTCGCCCGCGACTTGCTAGCGTCGAATAAGCGGGTCATGGGCGATGAGCATCCCAATACGATTATGGCGATGAACAATCTCGGCGTGGTTCTGTTGAACCAGGAACGTTTGAGTGAGGCCGAGTCCCTGTTCCAAGAGGCCTATGGATCCGGTCGAGAGTGGCTGAATCCAGAACACGAGGTTCGCATGAAGTCCACCAGCAATCTGATTGATGCCTTGCTTGCGCTTGATCGGCCGGCAGAAGCAGAATCATATTGCTACGAGCTTATTGAAACGCGACGTAGTCTCGATCCTCCGCAGCCCGGCTTGGTCGCACAGACATTGGAGCAATTGGGGCACGCCAAGTTTCAGCAACAACACCACGCGGCCGCTCGCGATGCCTGGAGTGAATGCGTTGACTTGCGGGCGAGCATTTCCAACAACCACTGGCTTACGAATCGCGCCCGCAGTGAACTCGGTTCCGCGCTTGCGGCGCTGGGGCATTTGGACGAAGCCGAGTCCATGCTGCTCGACAGCTATCATGCGTTGGAATCCCAGCGAGAGACGATACCACTAATCGCCGGTCGCAATTGCCTTCAGGACGCGCGCCGGCGCATCAGCGATTTGTACCTTGCCTGTGACAAAGTCGAGGAAGCCAAAGTGTGGCGGGCCGACGGCGATTCTGGCCAATAGGCAGTTGAAATAAAGCCAATGTTCTGACCAATGCGTGGGATCACGATGAACGATTCAAACGATATTCGCAGGGCAGTTGAAGTGTTCGACCGGGTTTGCGACCTGTCGCCTGATGAGCGGTTGACCGCCTTGGTCGAATGCTGCCAAGGCGATATGGAGCTTCGTCGCCGCGTTGAGCAGATGCTGGCGAGCGAAGAGGACGACCGGGCGATCCTTGCTGCATCCAAGCATGGCGCTGGGGCCAGGATCATTTCCGAGCAAATCACTGGGGACGCATCGGGGACGCATCGGTCAGCGGGATTCGCCGAAGCGCCGCGTTGCATTGAAGTTGATTCATTCGGCCGCCATGTCCCCGAACCTTGTCAAGCGATTCGAACGCGAAGCGTTTTCCCTGGGACACTTGCGTACATGAGTCCAGAGCAGGTTGCGGGCGATCCGCGGGGCGTGGATACACGTTGCGACGTTTATGCGCTCGGTGTCATCCTCTTTCAATTGCTTGTGGATCGATTACCGCTTGATTTGATTGGCAAGACCGTGGCTGAGGCGGCTCGGATTATTCGCGATGAAGAACCGGAATCGTTGTCTGCGATCGATCGTTCGCTTCGTGGCGACGTTGAAACGATTGTCAGCAAGGCCCTGGAGAAAGACCCGGAACGGCGCTATGCGTCGGCGGCTGAGTTAGCTGCCGACATTCGCCGATTCCAGCGCGATGAACCGATCACCGCCAGGCCTGCGAGCGCTGTTTACAACATTCGAAAGTTCGCCCGCCGAAACAAGGGGCTGGCGGCCGGAATGGCGGCGGCTTTCATTATTCTGATCGCCGGTTTGGCGAGCACGGGGTATTACCTTGTCGAGGCCCGCACCCAACGAGACAAAGCACTCGCTGCTCGTGACCAAGCCGATCGCCAGCGGAAAATCGTTGAGACCCAGCGCGACGATCTTCAGGCTGTGCAGGCGTAGTACGGCGAGTTGATCAGCGAGGTGGACATCGAGGAAATCGGGCAGCGGCTCATGCAGGATCTTCGCGGCCGCGTGCGCAAAGGCCTCGAAGACGCCAAGCTACCGGAAGAGCAGATCGAATCAACGCTTGAAACGTTCATCGACGTCACGCACTGGGCGAATGCGACGGATGTGGCCGTTGATGCCCTCGATCTTGCCCTGTTTGAACGGGCCGAACAATCCATTGAGCAACAGTTTGAAGGTCAGCCCGCAATCCGGGCCAGTCTGCTGACGACCGTCGGTAAGGCCTACAACGAGCTGACTCGGGGCGAACGGGCGCTCACCGTTCTTGGCAAGGCCGAAGCAGCGTTGGCCGACGTGGCCGAACCCGATCCACTAACCGTTGGCGACATCCTGATTGAGCGGGCCGAGGCAAGCGCGGACCTCGGTCGCGACGCCGACGCGGTGCCGATTCTCAGGGCGTACCTCGCTCACTGCCGGGAGCACTTCGGAGAGGACGATGCAAAGACGCTTCGAGCAGGCGCGTACCTGGCCTCGTGCCTGAACAAGGTCGGTGAACGGGAGGAGGCTGGCCAGTTGCTGGCAGACATGCTTGCGCTGCACGCTGCCCGTTACGGCGAGGAGGACTCGGCATCGTTAAGCTTGAAGCAAGTGCTCATTTGGATCGAGTTGGGGCGCGGGAACGAGGCGGAAGTCGTGCGGCTTGGTGAGGAGATCATTGCCGCACGCCGGCGACTGGACGGACCGGATCATCCCTTGACTCTGACTGCACTCTCGGAAGTTGGCCAGGTTCTCTCCAACATTGGACGGGTCAACGAATCCCTGTCGTTGATTCGCGAGGCATACGAATCCAGCGAGAGAGTGCTCGGCAGCGACCATGCCGCCACGATCAGGCGCCGTCATCGACTGGCTTCCAAGCTGAGCAGTCTCGGTAAATATGAAGAAGCCGTCGAGCTTATGGACAGCGTTCTGGAGTATCAGTTGAAGATCCACGGCCCCAAAGCGTGGGCGACGCAGAAAGTCCAGCGTGGCATCGCGCAGATTCACTATCGCAACCGCGAATACGCCCAGGCGCTCGCGCTGTATGAGGAGTGCCTGCCAGCCGCACAGCGGGAAGCGGGAGTCGATCATGAGGACACGCTCTCGGTCATGTCCGAGACGGGTATGTGTCTGAATCAGCTTGGC
The DNA here is from genome assembly GCA_030432015.1 of bacterium. Classification (GTDB taxonomy): domain Bacteria; phylum Planctomycetota; class Planctomycetia; order Pirellulales; family Pirellulaceae; genus ARS98. The sequence goes on along the minus strand of JAUIHJ010000341.1, from coordinate 1,067 downwards.
CGATTTGCGGAAGCCGAAGCGATCCTGCGCGAAGTGCTGGCGCTGTGCGTCGCCAAGAAGGGGCCCGATGATCGCGATGCCATCAAGACAGCGACGACCATCGCCAGTGTCGTGATCGCGCAGGGGCGGCTTGACGAAGGGGTCGAACTGCTCACGACGGAATTGGCTCGGTCGCGCCGACTCCTCGGTGATGACTCCATTCGCACAATCATATTGGCTCGCGATCTCATGTTCACATTGCACGATGTGGGCCGGTATCTGGAGGCTGAGCCGTTGTGTCGAGAGTTTCTGGCATTTGCTCGCAAAGTCGAAAACCGCCCAGCCACAGGAGAAGCGCTGATTGAGCTGGGTAGTATCGAACTCGGGTTGGGCGAAAACGAGGCTGCCCTCGAAACGCTCGAGGAGGCCGTCAGTGTGACCAGCGGCGCGACTGGAGCGACCATTGAGCGCCTGAAACTGCTTCACGGGGCGGCTCTCGCGGCAAACGGTAGATTCGAAGAAGCCGAGCCAATCGTGCTGGCTGCCTATGGGGCGATCCGGTCGATGCAGGAGCGCATCAAAATCCAACGACGTGAATACATCTTGAGAGACTGTGCGGCGCACATCTCTGCAATGTATGAGCACTGGGGAAAACCAGATGTAGCCACTACCTGGGAGTCGCAACTGGGAGTGAACTGATTTGGAGGCGACGTAGTGCCACGACCCTTCACACACAGACAGAAGCGCCCGTCAGAATCACAGAATCCGTAATGAAACGCCGACTTGAGGTGGGCGGCTGACGAATCGCCAGGGTGATTCGCACTGAGCTTTAGTCTTGATGATGCGTGTCGGTCGATTCTGCGAGGGCACGCCACTTGTCTGCTTCCTGCTCCTTGCCCCAGGCGTGATACAGGTCGGCCAATCGTTGTTGCGCGTCGATCAACTGCGACCGAAGTTGACTATTTTCCTCGCATATCGTGGTGAGATGCTTGGTTGACTCGAGTAGCAATGGCTCGGCTTCTTCGAAGCGATTGGGGTTGCCAGCGATCGCTTCGCCAAGCAGACTCTCAGCCGCCCAGCGTTTCCAG
>JAUIHJ010000340.1 GCA_030432015.1 bacterium | reverse complement strand
GTTGCGAACCGGCCATGCCAAATGGGGCGTCGTCGAACTGCGATTTCAGCCTCTTGCCGCGCCCGGATGGCTCGGCATCATAACCTCTCCCATCGTGCTCTTGGTCAGCTTTACGGCCTCCGCCAGTTTCATTGCCTTCACGATCTACCTGGGGAAAATGTTGCAGCATCTGGATCCGTCGCGCGCCGTGCCGCGGCGTGTTCGCTCCGCACTCGACACCCTGGCAGAAGGACTGCTGGTCGTCGACAAGGACGAACGGATTGTCTTGGCCAACCAGGCCTTGGGATCGTGGGTCGGGCAAGATCCGGCGCAGCTATTGGGCCGCAAAATCTCCGAATTGCCGTGGGTTCGTCAGGAGGACGCTGCCGCAGCGGATGATCCCTGGAGCCAGGCCGTCAAAGAGGGCGGCCCGCTGGCTGGGATCGAACTCGGGCTGCAGCGCAGCGACGCCGATGAGGTGCGGTTATTGATGGTCAACGCCACGCCCGTGTTGGGCCAGGACGGGAACTATCGCGGTGTCCTGATTAGTTTGGATGACGTAACGCAGCTGGAGACAACGAAACGGGAATTGCAGGTCTCCAAGGTGGCGGCCGAGAATGCGAACCGTGCCAAGAGCGATTTTCTGGCTCGCATGAGCCACGAGATTCGCACACCCATGAACGCCATTCTGGGTTACACCGATGTGTTGCGGCAGGGCTTTGACGAATCGATCAGCGATCGGCAGGACTACCTCGATACAATTCACTTCAGCGGCGAACATCTGCTGGCCTTGATCAACGATATCCTGGACCTGTCCAAGATCGAGGCGGGCCATCTGGATTTGGAATTGCAGCCCGTCGCGCCGTATCCGCTGCTGGACCACGTCGTCTCAGTGTTTCGGGCCCGCGCCGCGGAGAAGGGTATTCAACTTGAACTCGCATGGGATGGCCCTATCCCCGCCACGATCGTGACGGACCCGGTCCGCTTGCGCCAGACGATCATGAATCTGGTGGGCAATGCCATCAAGTTTACCGAGCACGGAAGCGTACGCCTGGTAGCTCGAGTCGCCACCGACAACGGACGGCCGCAACTGGCTGTGGACGTGGTTGACACCGGGATCGGTATCTCGCAGGACGCGATCGAGGCGATTTTCAACCCGTTCTCGCAGGCCGACACGTCAATCACGCGACGCTTTGGCGGCACCGGGCTCGGTCTGGCCATTAGCCTCCAGTTGGCGGAAGCCCTGGGCGGCAAGATCGACGTGACCAGTACGTTGGGAGAGGGGAGTACCTTTACCTTGACAGTGGATACAGGACCGCTGAACGAGGTCGAAATGTGCTCTGCGGCTGACGCGCAGTCCACCGGAGCATCGCCGGACGCGTCACCTCGCACGACTCTGCGTCTACCACCTGGCCGAGCGCTGGTCGCCGACGATGGCGAAGCCAATCGAAAACTGTTGCAGCTGGTGTTGGGACGCGCCGGGATGACGGTCGTGGCCGTTGAAGATGGCAGGCAAGCGGTCGAGGCGGCGCGCGAACAGGAATTTGATGTGATCTTGATGGACATGCAAATGCCGGTCATGGATGGCTATACGGCCACCAGGACACTCCGCGCGGAGGGCTGCCGGTTGCCGATCATTGCGCTCACCGCGCACGTGATGCAGAGCGATGCCGCCAAGTGTCGCGAAGCCGGCTGCACCGGATTCCTGGCCAAGCCGATCGATATGGAAGCGCTGGTAAGCCTCGTCGCGGATCAAGTGAATTTCGCCGACGACGGGCAACCCTGCACGTTCGACGAGGACGAGGTCAAGCAAGTCGTGGCCGAGGTGCTCGAGGCGATGCAGACATCGTTCCAGCAGCGCGACTTCGCCCGCCTGGCCTCGCTGGCAAGCTCGTTGCACGAAGCCGCCACCGTGTTTGGGTTGCACGAGTACACACTGGGCACAACGCGGTTGGAACTGGCGGCACGGCGGGCCGATCGCCACGAATGCCGCGCCATCCTCGCGACTCTCTTGGGACCACAGGCTGAACCAACGTTGCGGACGAGCGCGTTGGAGATGAACTTGGAATTGCCGCCTTCCGATTTGCCGCACGTGGCCGCTCCGATCCGCTCGACATTGCCTGCCGATGACCCCGAGTTTTGCGAAATTGTCGTGGAGTTTGTCGAAAAGTTGCACGCCAAGCTGGACGAAATGCAGGCAGCACTCGAAGACGGCCAGTGGTTGGAATTGGCTGGACACGCCCACTGGCTCAAGGGGTCAGGTGGGACCGCCGGATTTCATGACTTTACGGTGCCCGCGCGCGAATTGGAGTTGTCGATCCGCTCGCGGGACATTGCAGGCGCAACGCGGGGATTGACGTTGTTGCGGGCGATCGTTGGCCGCATTGCCTTGCCTGAGAATGCCCATCCGGTGGCGTAGCGCACTTGAACACGCCGCGGCACAAACGCAGAACGGGGGAGCAACGATGACCGCCAACAATCCAGCACCCGCGAGCTTCCGAGACTCGTCGCGCGTGGCTTCGGCCCCCGCTTCGGAACGTCGCCGCGCATCGTTGGACTCGCTCGTTCATCGCACGGATGCTGAAATTCGACGATCGACAATCATGGTCGTCGACGACGAATTTGTGAACGTCAAGATCGTACGGAAACACTTGAAGGACGCCGGCTACGAAAACTTCATCACGACGACCGACTCGCGCGAGGCGTTGCCGCTTATCCAGCAGCAGCACCCCGATGTTCTAATTCTCGACCTCATGATGCCGCACGTGGATGGCTTCCAAATTCTTGATGCAATTCGCCGCGACGGAGAACTACGCCATCTTCCGGTGTTGTTCTTGACGGCATCGGACGACACGCAGACGAAACTGAATGCCCTTGATCTTGGTGCGACGGACTTTCTGCGGAAGCCGGTCGACCCGACGGAGCTGGTCGTTCGCGTGCGGAATGTCCTCCGTGTGAAGCGGCATCTCGATCAACTTGCCGACTATTCGACCAGGCTCGAGAAGGAAGTTCTGGCCCGGACGCAGGAATTGGATGAATCAAGGGCCGAAGTGATTCATGCGCTCGCCGTTGCTGGCGAACAGCGCGATCAAGAGACCGGCAACCACGTGATTCGGGTTGCCCGCTACTGCGGAATTCTGGCGCACGAACTTGGCCTTGATCCGGCGCAAGCGGACTTGCTGGAATTGACCGCCGTGCTGCATGACGTGGGAAAGATTGGAATACCTGACGCCATCCTGCTCAAGCCCGGAGCGTTGGACGAGGCCGAGTATGCCATGATGCAGCAGCATTGCGAATTCGGCATGAACATTCTGATGGGCGTTGCCTGCCGTACGCACGAGCTGACCAAGACCTGCCTGGGCCAACGGCGACTGAGCCGCTCGCCGATCCTGCGCAACGCGGCCATGATCGCGATGAGCCATCACGAGAAATGGGACGGAACGGGCTACCCGTCCGGTCTCAAGGGCGAAGCCATTCCGATCGAAGGCCGCATCTGCGCGGTGGCCGATGTGTTCGACGCCTTGAGTACCCGCCGACCCTATAAGCCGGCACTCCCCTGGAAACGATGTCACGAGATCCTGGAAGAAGGACGTGGAAGCCATTTCGACCCCCGAGTTCTGGACGCCTTTTTCGCACGGCACGCAGACATCCGCGAAGTCCAACTCAGGTACGCCGATCCAGCGTGAGGCGCGGCCGGTTTGCAGGGCTGGACTCGCGCCCAAACGCGACGGTCGCCTGACCACGAAGCACGGCCGGTCGGCTCCCTGGCGATGGCCGCTCCATTGACGAAACGGCGCTTGCGTTGTTCCCAAGCACCGCCTACATCGGTGCCGGCAAGTCGCGTCGAACGAAAATGACCGCGGCCGCCAGGTAGGAGACAACACCAATCATCGCCAGCACCAGATGATGTGCCATCGGCCCCCAGGTCTTCCAATGGCCATCGGCATCGTAGATCGAAAGGCTCCAGGCGAATTGGGGCGTCGCATCGGCGATGTGCACAAACGCTTCCGGCTCGTACGACGTAAATGCCGAAAAGTACAGCAGCCAATTCACCTCGTCCGCGGCCAGCCCCACCAGTTTTAGTATGATCTGAACCACGTAGATTCCCACCACGATGCCAATGGTCCGCCAGCGATACCGGTCCCACGACGACATCATCGTCGTGAAGCCGGCGACCATCAAGCCAAGGGCAAACAGGTTGACGGTGGCGGGCAAGAAAACGTCGACGTCGACTTTGTCCGACATGGGCGCGTCGACCGATTGCGGCGTTGAAAATGGGATCGGAACTTCCGCGCCGATCCAGGGCAGGGGAATCGGCAGTTGCCAAGCCGGCAAAATTTCTTCCGTGACGCTCGTATTGTAAATTCCCGTACAAGTCCCACCCCAGGCCGCGATCGCCAGGATGGCCACGCCCATGATGGTGACCAACGAATGTACGGTGATGACCTTGAGGCGGCTGACCGGTTGGGCGATCAGCATTTCCAGCGTGCCGCGACCGAGCTCGCCGCTGATGCAGTCCGAGCCGCGGGCAATCGACCAGATGGAGACGCACAACACCACGATGAGCTCGTCATAGGCTAGCGAGATGCGGCCGGTGTACGTGATCAGCCACTCAAAATCGACGGGCGTGAAACGCTGCCAGTCACCGGGCAATAAATCGAGAATTGCTTTGAAGCGGCCCGTATCCAAGCGGCTCACAATCCACACGCGAATCCAGCAGAACGCGAAAATCGTCCCACCGCACGCCAATAACAGCCATTTTGCGTCGTTGACGTATTTTTTTAGCAGCACACGGGTCATCGCAAATCGTCCCCCGTGCGGCCACCGGCGCTTTCGGCCGATAGGCTCGAGCCCTCCGCCGGCAAACAATCGTCCGGCGTGGGCGAACCGGCATCGTGACGTGTCGCGCCAGGGTGGGAGACAACTGGGCCGCCGGGCTTGCGATCCTGTGAGCCATCCGGCCGAAGCCCGGTCGCCGCCGGCTGGTCGTCGCCATCGGCCTGTGTCGGCAAACCTCCGCGGGGTGCATGAAAGCGGTCGTAGACGGCACGCAAACCAATCGGCTCGATCCGCATTTCGGTCAATGGCAACGTGGCCAGCCACCCCAGCAGCGGTCCGAGTTCTCCGTACGTGTCAATTTCGATCTGATTTGCCGCGGGACTACGGACATCCAGTTGGTCTTGTAAGGCCACTGGTGGCAGCGGCGGAGCACCGGTGATGGCGGCGCGAATCCGATGGCAGCGGCGCAGCGCCGAAATGTCCTGGGTGTGGACCAGTTTTCCGCCGCGCAAGATCACCACCCGATCACACACCTCCTCGACTTCGGACAAGACGTGAGACGAAAAAATGACGGTCCGGCCTTGCCGCTTCGCGTCGGCGACCAGGTCGATCACGTCGCCCCGGACCGTGGGGTCCAGGTTGGCCGTCGGTTCATCCAGAATCAGCAGGGGCGTTTCGGTCGCCAGGACGATCGACAGAGCCAGCTTTTGCCGCATCCCGGTCGACATAAACGCGACACGCCGCGAGAGATCCAATTCGAATCGCTCGGACAACGCCAGTGACCGCCTGAAATCACCTTCCGGACGCACCTCCGCGAAGAATCGCAGGATGTCCTGGCCGCGCATGTGGCGAAAGAGTCGGGCTTCCCCCGGCAGGTAGGCCACACGGCGGCGAACGGCCACCGACTGGTGCGTGGCGTCGAGACCGTCCACGGTGGCCTGCCCCGACGTGGGTCTCAAGTAACCCAGAATCAGCCGAAGCAGCGTTGTCTTGCCCGCTCCGTTCGGGCCTAACAAACCAAAGACCTCGCCCCGCGCCACGCCCAGCGTGCAATCCCTGAGTGCATCGACCTGTCGGTAACGCTTCCCGAGTGACTTGGTGGTGACGAGCGAGTCGCCGCTCTCACTAACAGCTTGATCGAGCACCGTTGTTCCGTTCATGTTTGCCGATAGGTTGCCGCGATGGACGACGCGAATGTTGCCGCTGACCAAACGCCTCGACTTGGCCGCGGCAGACAATAACAGGCTACGATTTCACGCCAGCCCGGGCTCGTGGACAGCGTGGGATTGGTTCGGGCGTGTCAACACGGTTGGTCGAGATGGCCTTGCGGCCAACCCCCCGAGCGGGAGTCTGGCAGGATCCGGCATTCGCATGCCGATGGCGACGTTGCCTGAAGCTTCGCCCGCGATCCTTCTTCAAGCCGAACGCGCGTCAGGTCAAAGCGCACGGTGCTAACCCGAGGAAACTACCACCCGCTGCACGCGTCGACGGCCGATCGCATAACGGGAGGGAACGCCCCAATCCGTGCCACCGAATCGCGGCTCAGGATTGGACTGGCGAGCCGCTCCCGCAGGTCTCATCAATCACCACATTGGTACCTTCGAGATCACTTCGGAGCAATCGTACACGTCATCCGGCGGCCATGCTGCTCGGGTGTCTTCTCAAGTTTGCCGTATTCCAACAGCTCTTCGATCACGCTCAGCATCACGCGGCGTCCTTCATCGATGTGCGCCATTTCGCGACCGCGGAAAATCACCGATACCTGGACTTTATCTTTGTGTTCAAGGAAACCCTTGGCCTTCTTGACCTTGAAATCAATGTCGTGGGCACCTGTCTTGGGCCTAAGGCGGATTTCCTTGATTTTGGTGACGTGGCTGTGCTGCGTCGTTTTCTTCTTCTTATCGTATTTGTATTTGCCGTAATCCATAATTCGGCAAACCGGCGGCGTTTCGTTCGGTGCCACCTCAACGAGGTCAAGGCCATCTTCTTTCGCCTTGGCCAGCGCGTCGTCGGTCGGAATGATCCCCAATTGCGAGCCATCCGCGGCGACGACGCGGATGGGAGTCACGCGGATCTGGTCATTGATCTTTGCTTGAACGCGGTCGATAGTTGTTACCCTTTCGTGATAGTGGAACGTCAGTCATTTCAGTGCAAACGCCCGAAACGACGTGGGGTCGATAGAAATCTGCCCTGTGAGTATCGAAGCTACACTCGAAGTCGTCAACTGTTTTACGAGAAATCGCTGGTTTGCGGAGCAGGCAGGGGTGGTGCCGGCTGCGTCTTAGGCCGCTTTCCGAAGACTAATATTGATTGCTTGTGCCCCGTTCTCCCAGTCCGGCGTTGCCGTCAAACGACTGGCGAACCTCTTTCGAGGCGATTTCTGCTTGCATCTTCGCGATCGCCTCGTCAATCTTCATCGGCCCCAAGTCACCGAGCAGACGATCGCGGACGGCAACGGTTTCGCTCTCCATTTCGCGGCCGCCGATAATAAACATGTAGGGAGTCAGCTCCAACTGGCCGTCGCGGATCTTCGCACCGATTTTTTCGGGGCGATAATCGCCGGTGACGCGGAGCTTGGCAGCCCGCAACTGCTGTTCGACGCGGCGGGCGTACTCCTCGAATTTCTGACTGACCGACAGGATCCGAACCTGTTCGGGGGCCAACCAGAGCGGAAAGGCACCGGCGAAGTGTTCGATCAGAACGCCAATGAATCGTTCCATCGAACCCAGTGGAGCTCGGTGAATCATCACGGGGCGGTGGGGTTGATTGTCCGCGCCGATGTATTGCAAACCGAAACGGTCGTCGGCTGGGAGGTTATAGTCGAGCTGTACCGTGCCAAGCTGCCACTCGCGCCCGATGCAATCGGTCACCACAAAATCGGCCTTGGGACCATAGAAGGCCGCTTCACCATGCTCGACCGTGAATTCCATGCCCAGGTTCGTGCACACATCAACCAGCGATTGCTCGGCTCGATCCCAGTTCTTCACGTCACCGACGTATTTATCGCTATCGGGATCGCGGAATCCCAACCGCACGCGGTAGCTGGCCAGCCCCAGCACGTCGAGCACCATTTGGGTCATCTCGATGCAGCCCCGAAATTCGTCTGGCACCTGTTCGCTGGTGCAGAAGATATGAGCGTCGTCCTGGGTAAACCCACGAACGCGCGTCATGCCCGATAGCTCGCCCGACTGTTCGTACCGATATACGGTGCCAAACTCGGCCAGCCGCAAAGGAAGTTCGCGATAGCTCCGCGGCCGTGACTTATAGATCATGGTGTGATGCGGGCAATTCATCGGCTTGAGCAGATACTGCTCTTCATGTTCCAGCGTAATGGGCGAGAACATGCTGTCTTTGTAGTACGGGTAGTGGCCGGAGGTTTCGTACAATTCGATCCGGCCGATGTTGGGTGTGTAGACCGGCTGGTAGCCGCGCATCTGCAGTTCGTCACGGACGAAGGTTTCGAGTCCGCTGCGAATGATCGCGCCCTTGGGTTGCCACAGCACCAATCCGGATCCCACCATCTCCGGGTTGATGGTGAAGAATTCGAGCTGTTTTCCGAGCGTTCGATGGTCGCGTCGTTTGGCTTCTTCGATCCGCTGGAGGTGGTCGTTCAGGTCCTGCTTGCTGAAGAAGGCGGTCCCGTAAACACGTTGCAACTGTTTGCGGTTCTGGTCGCCTTTCCAGTACGCCCCGGCGACGGAGAGCACTTTAAAGGCGCCGATAGCCCCCGCGGAGGGGACGTGTGGTCCGCGGCAGAGGTCCAGGAATTCGCCTTGCTGATAGAAGGAAAGCGTTTCCTGGTCGGCCAGGGTCCCCTCA
>JAUIHJ010000339.1 GCA_030432015.1 bacterium | reverse complement strand
GAACGACTACGGTGCCCGACGGACGTTGCCTTTTTCGCTCGCCAGCAAAGGATTGTGCTGGAGAATTCGGGCGTCATCGACCCGGAGATCATCCACGACTACATCGCCGCTGGCGGCTATTCTTCCCTGGTGCGAGCGTTGACAGAAATGGCACCCGAAAGCGTGCTACAGGAAGTGAGTGTCAGCGGGTTGCGTGGCCGTGGGGGTGGCGGCTACCCTGCCGGCCTCAAATGGTCCACGGTCGCCAAGTCGCTGGAAACGCAGAAGTTCGTGATTTGCAATGCCGACGAGGGCGACCCCGGCGCGTTTATGGATCGAGCGGTCTTGGAGTCGGATCCGCATCGCGTCATCGAAGGGATGGCCTTGGCCGCCTACGCCGTGGGCGCAAACTACGGCTTTATCTACATACGCGCCGAGTATCCCTTGGCGGTCGAACGGTTGAAGACTGCCGTACGACAGGCCACTCGGCTGGGCTTATTGGGCAAGCACATTTGCGACACGCATTTCAGCTTTGATATTGAGATTCGGCTCGCCGCCGGCGCCTTTGTCTGCGGGGAAGAGACCGCGCTGATGGCCTCCATCGAGGGCCAACGCGGTCAGCCGCGCCCCCGGCCGCCCTATCCCGCCGAGGAAGGTCTGTGGAGCCACCCGACTCTGATCAATAACGTGGAGACCTTGGCCAACATTCCCGCCATCGTCCGCAACGGCGGTGAGTGGTTTCGCGGGATCGGAACGGAGCATTCAACCGGTACCAAAGTCTTCGCACTGGCCGGTTGCATCCGGAACACGGGGCTAATCGAAGTGCCGATGGGCATCACTTTGCGAGAGATCGTCGAAGAGATTGGCGGCGGCATCCCGGATGGGAAACGGTTCAAGGCGGTCCAAACCGGCGGCCCGTCCGGCGGGTGCCTCCCTGCAGAGCACTTGGACATGCCTGTCGAGTACGACACCCTGATTCGTGCTGGCTCGATCATGGGTTCGGGCGGGATGATCGTCATGGACGAGACGTCGTCGATGGTCGACGTGGCCCGTTACTTCATGGAGTTTTGCATGACCGAGTCCTGCGGCAAGTGCATTCCGTGTCGCGCCGGCACCTATCAATTGCATCAACTGCTCGAGGAAATCGGCGCGGGCAAGGGAACGGCAGCCGATCTCGCGCTGTTGGAAGATCTTTGCGAAGTTGTGAAGGCGACCAGCCTTTGTGGCCTGGGACAAACGGCACCCAACCCCGTCCTCAGCACGCTCCGGTATTTTCGCGATGAGTATGTCGAGAAACTCCAGCCAGATCCGTTCGCAGCGGATGTCGGAACCATAGCCGGCGGGGAGGAATGAGATGTCGCGAGTGCAACCCCCAGGTCCTCACAAAATCCGCGTGGTGACGCTGCAGATCGACGGTCGAGACATCGGCGCCCGCGAGGATGAGACCATCCTGGAAGTCGCTCGCGAAAACGACATCCCGATTCCCACGCTGTGCTACCTGGAGGGACTCAGCACGTGGGGCGCTTGCCGGTTGTGCGTGGTCGAGATTGAGGGGACCACCAGGCCGCAATCCGCCTGTTCGACATGCGTGGCCGAAGGGATGAAGGTCATTACGAACAGCGAACGGCTCGAGCGATATCGGCGCACCATTCTGGAACTCCTGTTCGCGGAGCGAAACCATGTCTGCTCCGTTTGTGTCTCCAACGGCCATTGCGAATTGCAGCAGTTGGCCACCGCGTGCAAGATGGACCATGTGCGGTTTAAGTATCGCAACGCCCCGTACCAGGTGGATCCCTCCCATGACCTCTTTCGCGTCGATCACAATCGCTGCGTGCTGTGCACTCGCTGCCTGCGCGTCTGTGACGAAATTGAAGGCGCCCATACCTGGGACGTCATGGGCCGAGGCGTTGAATGTCTGCTGATTACCGACCTGAAGCAACCGTGGGGCGAGAGTCAGTCCTGCACCTCCTGCGGTAAATGCGTTCAGGTTTGTCCGACCGGTGCCCTGACCAAAAAAGGGACCGCTGCCGGCGAGATGGAAAAGCACGGCAGTTTCTTGGTCTACCTGACAGAGATGCGGGGGAACCGATGAGCTCCACTGCGAAGGTCTCGCTGGCGACCGCATGGCTCGACGGTTGCTCCGGTTGCCACATGTCGCTGCTGGATTTGGACGAGCGGCTGATCGAACTCGCCCAGCGCGCCGACCTGGTCTACAGCCCGATCGTCGACACCAAGGAATTACCCGCCTGCGTCGACGTGGGCATCCTGGAGGGTGCCGTTAGTACCGCAGCCGACCTCAAGAAGGCCCGCTTGTTTCGCGAGCGTTGCAAGTACCTCGTCAGCCTGGGAGACTGCGCGGTCACCGGCAACGTGCCTTCGATGCGCAACACGTTTCCACTTAAGGACGTGCTGGATCGAGCGTTCATCGAAAATGTGCAAGCGCAACCCCAGCACCCGATCACTGGCGTGCCGGCCTTGCTGCAGGTCGTGCGACCGCTGCACCATGTTGTTCCCGTCGATCTATTCGTCCCCGGGTGCCCGCCTTCGGCCGACACGATCTGGTATGTATTGACGGAACTTCTCGCCGGGCGAACGCCGGATCCGGCGCGGGTCACGCACTTTGGAGCATAAAACCGTCATGGCCCGTACGATTAAGATCGATCCGGTCTCGCGCATTGAAGGCCACGCGTATATTACGCTGAACCTCAACGACGCGGGGAAAGTCGAGGACGCCCAATTCCACTTGACGCAGTTTCGTGGCTTCGAGAAATTTTGTGAGGGGCGTCCGTTTCCGGAGATGCCCGCACTCACAGCCCGGACGTGCGGTATCTGTCCGGTCAGCCACTTGGTCGCGTCTTCCAAGGCGTGCGATCACCTGCTGAGCGTCACGATTCCGCCCACCGGCGTGAAGCTAAGACGTCTGATGAATCTGGCCCAGATCGTTCAGTCGCACGCCTTATCATTCTTTCACATGTCGTCGGCTGATTTGCTCTTGGGCATGGATTCGGCGCCCCAGCAGCGAAATCTTATCGGCCTGTTGTCCGTCGATCCGCAGCTCGCCAAAGACGGCATCCGCCTGCGGCAAATCGGCCAGACGATCATCGAATGGTTGGGGGGCAAGAAGATTCATCCCGGATGGATGGTCCCTGGTGGCGTCAACGAACCGCTCACCGACGAGAGACGTTTGGCGATGCTCGCCATGTTGCCGGAGGGACTCGAGATCGCCCACCGCACAATCGACCTGTTCAAGCAGTTGGTTTCTCGATTTGACGAAGAAATCGAGCACTTCGGCAATTTCCCCACGATGTTCCTCAGCCTGGTGACACCGTCCGGCGGATTGGAACATTACGATGGCCTGCTGCGAATCAAGAACGCCGCAGGGGAGATCGTAGAAGACATGGTCCCGCCGACAGAGTACCAGCGGCTGATCGGTGAGGCGGTCGAGCCGTATTCGTACATGAAGTTTCCGTACTATCTTCCCGCGGGATACCCGACTGGCATCTATCGTGTGGGTCCCCTGGCCCGGCTCAACAACTGCGACTTCTGCGGCACACCGGCCGCCGATACGGAACTGGATGCGTTCCGCGCGCTGCAACACGGCAAGCCGGTCAGCAGCAGTTTCCATTTCCACTTCGCCCGCCTGGTCGAGATGATCTTCGCGCTGGAACGGATGCAACAACTGCTTGAGGATCCCACGATCCTGGCCACACGAGTGCGGGCCCGCGCCCGAGGTAACGCGAATGAAGGTATCGGCGTTGCCGAAGCACCTCGGGGCACGTTGATCCATCATTACAAGATCGACGACGATGGCCTGTTGACGTGGGCAAATCTGATCATTGCGACCGGCCACAACAATCTCGCCATGAATCTGGGCGTGAAACAAGTTGCGGCGCATTTCGTCGACGGCAACCACCTGCGCGAAGGGATGCTGAATCGCGTAGAAGCGGTAATTCGCTGTTATGACCCGTGCCTGAGTTGCGCATCGCACGCCGTGGGCCAGATGCCGTTGAAGATCCAACTGATTGACGCCCGCGGTGTTGTCGTCGATGAACTGGTGCGAGATTAAAGGATCACCAATCCCGATGCCTGACGCAAAGCAAATCCTGGTGATTGGATTCGGGAGCACCCTGCGTGGGGACGATGCCCTTGGCCGAGTCGCCTGCCAGCGGTTGCGAACCGTCGTCGATCCTCTACGCGTCAAAATTATTGATCAGGCTGCACCAACCCCTGAGTTGGCGGCCGACGTCGCCGCGGCATCGCTGGTGATTTTTCTCGATGCGTCGGTCAAGGGCCCGGCCGGTCGGCCAGTGATACAACGCCTCCACCAGGCGCGACACCTGAATGCGATGGGACACGCATTCGACTTACGCGCAGTCGTCGATTTGGCCGATCGCCTGTACGGCCGGCGGCCGCAGACGTACTTGATCTCCTGTCGCGGCCAGACGTTCGACCTGAGCGACAATCGACTTTCGAACGAGGCGAAGGCGGCCTGTAATTTGATCGTCCAACACACCTTGGAACTCATGGGACCAGCAACGCGCCGACGCGATCCCGACACCCTCCTGATGCAGGCCGACTAACGTGGATATCGAGCGGCGAGTCATTGAAGTGCAGGGAACGGTGCAAGGCGTCGGGTTTCGGCCGTTCATTTACCGCCTCGCTCAGCGACTGAAATTGAGTGGATTCGTCAGGAATCGCGCGGGATCCGTATTGATCGAGGCCGAGGGTGATCCCGGTACGCTCGACCGTTTCTTGACAGATTTGCGTGCTGGTGTACCACCGCTGGCCAGCATCGACCGCGTTTCGCAACGGTCCATTGCTGCACAAAGGAGCAGGCGGTTCACCATTGAATCAAGCGAGACGGCCGACTCCAGCACCATCGCGATCGCCCCCGACATTGCGACGTGTCCAGCTTGTCTTTCCGAATTGTTCGATCCGCAAAATCGGCGGCATCGCTACCCGCTGATCAACTGCACGGACTGCGGGCCCCGCCTGACGATCGTCCAAGGCATCCCGTACGATCGGTCGCGGACAACAATGGCCGGTTTTGCGATGTGCCGTGCCTGCCGCCAGGAGTATGAGGACCCCCGCAATCGCCGGTTTCATGCTCAGCCGATCGCCTGCTGGCAATGCGGGCCCCGGCTCGCCCTGCATGCGAGCGATGGCCAGCAGGTCGCAACGGACGACCCGTTGGCCGATTTCGTGGGCGCCCTGCTCCAAGGCAAGATCGGCGCGCTCAAAGGCCTCGGTGGCTACCACTTGGTTTGCGATGCACGGCGCGAGCAATCGGTCAGCGAACTGCGACGGCGAAAGCACCGTGAAGCGAGGCCTTTTGCCGTGATGGTCGGCAAGCTCGCATCCGTTCAGCGGTGCTGTCACATCGATGCCCACGAGCAGGATTTGCTGGAATCTCGCCAGCGACCGATCGTGCTGCTCCGCAAAAGGCCCTCCGCCGGCGACTCGTTTGCGGCCAGCGTCGCACCGGGCAATCCATTCCTGGGAGTCATGCTGCCTTACACGCCACTTCACCACCTGCTGTTGCACGATGTCGGTGATATTCCGCTGATCATGACCAGCGGCAACCGCTCCGACGAGCCGATCGCCTATCAGGACGACGACGCATTCGAACGGCTGCACGGCATCGCGGACCTCTTCCTGACGCATGACCGGCCGATCCACGTCCGCTGCGACGACTCGGTGACCCGCATTGTCGCGGGAACCCCCTCCCCCGTCCGCCGCTCGCGTGGTGATGCGCCCGGCCCCGTCGATTTGCCCATTTCCTGCTCACAGACCGCGATCGCCGTTGGCGGGCAATTCAAGGGAGTCTTTGCCATCGGCCGAGACCGCCAGGCGATTCTCAGCCAGCACCTTGGCGACCTCGACCAATGGGACGCATTCCGCGCGTTCCAGCGGGATATCGAACTGTATACGGGATTGTTTGACAGTCAGCCCGAGTGGATCGTGCATGACCTGCACCCGGACTATGCAACAACACAATATGCTCGACGCTACGCCGCCGCCCACGGCCTGCGGCGACTAGCGGTCCAGCATCACCATGCACATGTGGCGAGTTGCATGGCCGACAACGGGCTTGCGGACAACGTGATCGGTGTCGCCTTCGATGGCACGGGATTTGGCACCGATGGCAGCATCTGGGGTGGTGAATTCTTCGCCGGCGGGTACGAACATTTCATCCGCGCCGCGCACCTGCGCCCGGTTCGCATGCCAGGTGGAGAGAAAGCGGTCACCCAACCGTGGCGGATGGCGGAGGCGCACCTCGCCGACGCGGGCTTGCCATCGTTGGTGGAACCTCACGGAGTCCCTGCCGCGCGGCGCGCAGCGATCAGGCAACTGATTCAGAGCGGCTTTAACTCCCCACTGACCACTAGCGCCGGGCGACTGTTCGACGCTGCGGCGGCATTGATCGGCCTCCGCCAATCGGTTGCCTACGAAGGCCAGGCTGCCATGGAGTTGGAATGGCTGGCCACGGAAGTTGACGACCGTGCCTCCTATCCGTTTGCCATCGATGTGAAGCCGCAACGTGCGGTCGTCACTCCATCGCTGCCAGTCGCCGGCTTTCAGACGCCCGCGAATCTGCTGATCGTCGATACCCGGCCACTGATTGTCGCCATGGCGAACGACGTACAACAGGCAGCGCCGACCGACGTCATCGCCTGCCGCTTTCACAACACGCTGGTAGAATTGATTTCACGCGTATGTGGTCGAATCCGCAACGCCACGGGTATCGAATCGGTTGTTCTCAGTGGCGGGGTGTTTCAAAATGCCCTGTTGCTGCGGGGCGTGCGCCAGCAGCTCGCCGAGCAAGATTATCGCGTTTATGTGCATCAACGCGTCCCCGCCAACGACGGCGGGCTGAGTTTGGGGCAACTTGCGATTGCCGCGGCGACGATGCAGTGCTATTCGGCCATGACTTCTTCCAACGAGGCGGAGTGACCCCATGTGTTTGGGCATCCCAGGGAAACTGACCGAGACCTTTGCCGAGCATGACATGCCGATGGGCCGGGTCGATTTCGGCGGCGTGTTCAAGAACATCTGCCTTGCGCACACGCCGCAAGCGTTGCCGGGGCAGTATGTCATTGTGCATGCCGGGTTCGCGTTGCAAGTCGTTGACGAAGACGAAGCGACGCGGATCTTTTCGCTTCTCGACGAGCTTGACGAGTTAACCGAACTGGATGGATCGCCGAGCCCTAACCCCGGAGCAGACCAAGGTGGCCTCGGATGAAATACCAAGACGAATACCGTGACCCTGTTGCGGCCAGGCGACTGGCCGCCGCGATCGCTCGCCAGGCCACGCGTCGCTGGACGATCATGGAAGTTTGTGGCGGGCAAACGCACACGATCATCAAGTATGGCGTGGATCAGTTGCTGCCGCCGGAAGTTGAATTGGTGCATGGGCCCGGCTGTCCTGTGTGCGTAACGCCGCTGGAGTTGATCGACGCATCCCTTGAGATTGCTACCCGCGACGACGTCATCTTCTGCTCCTTTGGCGACATGCTGCGCGTGCCGGGCAGTCGTAGCGATCTGCTCAAGGTCAAGGCCGCCGGCGGCGACGTTCGTATCGTTTATTCCCCGTTGGACTGTTTGGAAATCGCCGAGGCAGAACCGGATCGTACCGTGGTCTTCTTCGCGGTGGGCTTCGAGACGACGGCGCCCGCCAACGCCATGGCCATCTGGCAAGCCCGCCGCCGCAGGATCGAGAACTTTGCCGTCGTCGTCTCGCACGTGCTGGTTCCGCCAGCGATCTCTGCCATCCTCAGTTCACCGCAAAATCGCGTGCAGGGCTTTCTGGCCGCCGGCCACGTCTGCATGGTGACCGGCTATGACGAATACGAACCGCTCGCCGCCCGACACCACATCCCCATCGTCGTCACCGGCTTCGAACCGCTGGACCTCCTGGAGGGCGTTTATCGCTGCGTCTGCCTGCTGGAAGCAGGCCGCCACGCGGTGGACAATCAGTACGCGCGCGTGGTCAAACGCGAAGGCAACGCGTCGGCCCGGCAACTCATCGGCGAGGTGTTCGAAATCACCGATCGCAAGTGGCGCGGCGTCGGTGTGATTCCCCGCAGCGGCTATCGGCTGCGACCCGCGTATCAGCAGTTCGACGCCCTCAGCCGGTTCAGCTTGACGGAGTTGAATGTCGTCGAATCCAATAACTGTATCAGCGGCCTGATCCTGCAAGGCGTCAAGAAGCCCGCCGAGTGCCCGGCCTTCGGGACGACCTGCACACCGCAACACCCCTTGGGGGCGACGATGGTCTCCTCCGAAGGCGCATGCGCCGCGTACTACCATTACGGTCGACGAACGAGCAGCGAGACGATCCATGCTTAACGAACGCAACCACCGCCTTAACTCGCCGGAATGCACCACGTGCCCCGTGCCCATGGGAGACCATCCGCAAGTCTTGCTGGGCCACGGGAGCGGCGGTACGCTAAGCGCCGACCTCATCCACAACGTCTTCCTGCCGCTCCTTGGCAACGACGTGCTTTCCGCACTGGAAGATCAAGCCACGCTCGAGTGCGACACGCGCGGCCAGAAGTTGACCTTAACCACCGACTCGTTCGTCGTGCGGCCCCTATTCTTTCCCGGCGGTGAC
>JAUIHJ010000338.1 GCA_030432015.1 bacterium | reverse complement strand
CCCGATGTCATCATGGTGGGTGAAATCCGCGACCATGAGACGGCGGTGGCAGCGGTGCAGGCGGCATTAACGGGCCACCTGCTGATCAGTACCCTGCACACCAATGACGCCATCGGCGCCGTCCCGCGACTGAACGATCTGGGACTGGATTATTTCAAAATCGCCGGTGCGTTATTGGGGGTCATCGCCCAGCGTCTCCTGCGAGGAATTTGCCTGCATTGCAAAACGCCAGTGCAGGCGAACCACCGCATGCTCGAATCGCTGCTGGAGCACAGCAATTTTCAAGTCCCTGCGGATGCGACGTTCTATCAGGGCACCGGTTGCCCCAAGTGCATGGGATCAGGGTTTGCGGGCCGCATCCCGATCTATGAAATCTTCGTTATCTCGCCGGAGATGAAGGCCATGATCGAGGCGGGGTTGCCACACTCGAAACTGTCGGAACTGGCCCGCAAGGAGGGCATGATTGAACTTGCCGCGGCCGGGATCCAACAGGCCTTGTTGGGTCGCACCACCTTGGAAGAAGTTTACTACAAGCTATCGAGCTAATGGCTCGGCATTGTGAATCGTTGACCACGGTCTTGGCCGCGAGAGGCGTGGGGTCCGCCGCGTCGCGGTCGCTGGAACTGATGGTCCCGTGCCGGACCGCCCTTTGCTGAACCTTCGCGCCACCCGAAACCAAGCCTATCCAGGAGTCACCGATGGGGAGTATCGCCGCCAGATCCGCCGTGAAGAAGAACGAAGGCATCTTGCAGAAACTGCAGAACATCAAAATCGGCGGTGGCGGCAAGAATGGCGTGAAGATGAAGAAGCGGGACATGGTCTTCATCCTCCGCAACCTCTCGATTCTTGTGGACAACGGCCTCTCGCTCCCCAAGGGGCTCGAGACCATGGTCCGAGAGAAATCGCTCCGCAAGTACCAAGGGCTGCTCGAAACGATCAAACGGCGGGTCGAGAACGGCGATGCCTTCAGTGATGCGCTGGCCCTCTTCCCCGACACCTTCAGCGACATCATCGTGAGCCAGGTGCGGGTCGGCGAGAAAGGGGGCACCATCCCCGCCACGCTCGAACGCATCATGTTGCAACTGGAAAATGCGGACAACATGCGCAGCAAGATCATCAAGAAGCTGGCGTATCCCTTCATGCTGGTCGTCGCCGGAACGGGCTCGATTACGTTCATGTTGACGTATGTCATTCCGACGTTTCAGACCATTTATGAAGAGAACGGCGCCAAGCTGCCCGCGGTTACGGAGTTGCTGATCTCATTCGGCGAATTCGCCACAAACTTCGGCTGGCTGATTGTCCTGGCGGTCGTCGCACTTGTCGCGTCCGTCGTCTACGTCCGCCGCGTGCCGGCAGGTCGCATGTGGATGGACACCTGGCTCCTCAAAGTTCCCATGTTGGGGCAGTGGTTCAAGAACATCGCCGTACTGCAGTTTATGGAAGTCTTGGGCAACCTGATGGAATCCGGCTTCACCGTCGTGGAAGCTCTGGTCGCCAGCGGAAATTCGGTCGGCAATCGGCGGGTGCGAAAGAGCATCCACGAGATGCGCGAGGCGATGATGCGGGGCGAGAAATTCAGCAATGAACTGCAGCGGCATGGCGACCTGTTTCCACCCGTGGTGAATCAGCTCGTGGTCGTCGGTGAACAGACCGGTACTCTCGCCAAGACGACCGAACATATTCGCGCGCACCTGCGGCGTGAAGTCGAGACGTACACCAACGTCATGGTGGGGACGATTGAACCCGTGATGACGATCGGATTGGCCTGCGCCATCGGAACCATCCTGCTGGCAATCTACTTGCCAATGTTTGACATGATCGGAGCGATGAATCCAGAAGGTTAGAGCTTGGTTACTTGGCCGCGCAGCGGCGGCAGGAGTTTGTCGACACGAAGACTCCCCTCCCTCCTGCGTGGCTCTTGAAAGGCCAGACAACAAACCCCTGGACGTTGCAATCCAGCCTATCAACTGACGGACCTGCGGCATGAACAACGACGCAACTGCAACCCGGGCCGGCCCGTGATCTCAACACAACCGACACACTCGCCGTGGCTTCGAGCCGGCAGGGACGGCATCGCTGATGCTGTCCGACGGGGACTCGACGAACCGGCACACTTCCACCACATCCCTGACTCCGGAGCGGCAAGATCATGAAATCAAGAACCAGGCATCGCGGTCAACGTGGTATCAGCTTTCTGGAAGTCATGGCGGTGGTGGTGATCCTGGGGATCATCGCGGCGATCGCGCTTCCCCGCTTTGGCGACAGCACGGCCGCTGCCAAGACCGCAACGTGCCGGATCAACACGGGCAATATCGAAGTGCAGGCCGCACTATGGTATCGCAACAAAGGGACGTGGCCGGCAAGCGATCTCAGCGACATTTTCGCGGACACATCGTATTTCCCCGACGGCGCAACGTCGTGCCCCTTGGACGGTTCGACCTATACGTTTGACGCCGCGACCGAAGAAGTGGTCGGGCACGCACATTGAGTGAAACTTCAAAAATTGTAAAAGTTTCAGATGCCCCGAGGATTTGTGACCTATGTTTAATTACGAGTGGGCGTGAGAGCAGTACCTGTCGCGCCGGAAAGCGTTGTGGCAACAACACGGTTCAATGATCAAGTTTTCTGAAAGGACATAGGCATGAAAGTTCGTAAGACACGCAAGAATCGCGGATTCTCGTTACTCGAGTTGCTCGCGGTTGTGACCATCCTCGGTATCATCGCTGCGGTCGTGATTCCGCGCATCTCGGTCTCCGCCAGTGCGGCCAAGACGAGTGCCAATGCACAGAACATCGCCGAAATTAACTCGGCCGTCGAGCGTTGGTATTTCAACAAGGGCACGTATCCAGCGTCTGACCTGTCGGATATCGCCGCCGACAAGTCTTACCTGCCCGATGGAATTCCGTCCAATCCGCTGCCCACGGCGACCACGTACGAATTGGATGCCGACAATCGCGCGATCGCTAAATAGTAACCACGCGAAACCCAGCTAAGCATTGCCATGGCAATAGTAACACCACAACGGCGAGGAGTGACTCTTTTGGAGCTTCTCGCCGTTGTTACTATTATCGGGATCTTCGCCGCCGTCCTGACATCGAGAGTTGGCCGATCCGTCTTTGCTGACTTTGGATCCGGCGCGGTGGCCCGAGAACTCTCGCTCGACCTATTGACCTGTCAGCGAGCGGCGATCGCCACCGGCGACAACCATTTCCTCCGCTTTGTGGTCGGTGGCGGCAATGTGGCGAGCTATCGCATGATGCGGACCACCGCCTCCGGCGACGTTGCCGTCGATGCGATCAAGCCAATTTCGGATGATGTGACGGTCGCGATCACTGCACCCACCAATGACATGACGTTTCGCTTCGAAGGGCAGGCGGACGCAGCCTACCAGATCGATATCGCCGGCCAGAACCGCTCGTATCGTGTCAGCGTGGTGCCGATCAACGGCGCTATCCAAGTCACCGAAACGACCCCCTAGTTGGCATCCTCCCCGCGGATCGCGAGTCGTCGAAAGACATGTACACGTCACCAGCCGGCGGGTTCGACGCAACCCATTCGTGGGCGTCGCGAGCTTGTTTGGATGGCAGACCCAGCGGTGTCCGGCCAGGCCACCCCAACTGAACACGCGTTGGATTCAAGGTTGTCATGAATACGTCTCGAATTCCCAATCGCCAACAACGCGGCCAAACGCTGCTCGAACTGGTCGCGGCAACGACGATCCTGACCATCGCCCTCGTCCCGGCACTCCGGATGATGCGGGATGCGATTCGGGCCGGCAGGAACACTGAGACTGCAAATGTGATGGCAACGTTGTGCGCCAGCACACTCGAACAACAACTGATGCAGATGGCCGCGACGTGGAATCCTGGTACGGTCACCGGCGATTACAGTGCCGCCGGGTACCCCAACCTACGATTTCGTGTCGTGATGTCGGACGCTGTGGCGGACGGCGGGATCACGAATCAACTGATGGCCTTGGTGTCGACCGTCTGGAACGATAGCAACGCCAATGGAAATCTCGACGCGGGAGAGACTCGCGTGGTTTTAGCAAGCAAACAGGCCCGCAATGTTTCCTATCAACGAGAAGCCAGTGGCACGTAGACGCCGTGTTCGGGGGATGAGCCTCCTGGAGTTGGTGGTCGCCACATCCATGCTGGCGATGGTCATGGGCGCGGTCTCAATGATCCTCCGTACCTCGCGCCAGGCCTGGGAAGCACACGAAGGCGACTACACCCAGGTGGAGGCGGCTCATGCCACGCTACGGCACCTGGTCCGCGAAGTGCGACAGGCGGACGCGGTCACGGCCATAAGTCCGGCCGCAGACAACTCGGGACAGTTGGGCCTGATGATGCCCACTGGCGAAACCCGACTCTGGGATCACGATGGCGCAACCAACACGGTCAACTACACCGCCACGTCGGGTAGCGGCATGCTGGCAGATAATATTACGGGCCTCCGGGTGACGGGTTACAAACCTGACGGAACCACCGCCACGACCGTTCCCAGCGAGGTACAGTTTCTTAAGATCGACGTCAGCGTTCAATTGCCGCGTGAAGTCAACGGCGCGCGAGTCGTCAGTTCCTATGTCTGGGTGCGAGCCTGGTAATCCCTTCACGAACAGACACGGCGTGATTCGAATGAAGCCCAAACACCACACCACGATCCGCCGATCGTCGCGTCGCGGAGCCGCACTCCTGGTGGCCCTGCTGGTGATGGCTGCCACCAGCATGGTGCTGGTTTCGGTGCTTGACACGCAGACGATGCAGTTCAAGGCACTTAACAACACACTCGACTATGACCGCGCCAGGTACATGGCCGAAGCTGGCATGGCTCACTCGCTTTCAATCCTGGAGATCGACATCACGTTTCGAGGTACGGTTACACAGACGGACTTTCCCGTCGGAAGCGGTAATGGCTACCAGGCGATCGTTCAGGACGGTGGCGGCAGTGCCGTCCTGATCACGGCAACGGGCACCGCCGGAAAATTTACGCGAAGCGTCACCGCCAACATCAAGCACGGCGGATAAGCACTTCGCAGCCAGAAAAAGGAAGTAGGGGATGAGCAAGAAACAGAACAAATCAGCGTGCGGTCAAGTCGCGATTGAGGTCACGCGCGATGACGTGGCGATGGTGATTGTCGAGCCGCAACCGGACGGACGTCAATACGTTCGGGGACGACGCATCACGTGGCGTAAGGAGTCGCAAGACATTAACGAGCCAGGTGGCGCCGAAGAACTAAACGCGGCGATCAACACCCTGGTGGCAGATGAAAAGTTGACAGGCCTGTCGGTGCACGTGGCCCTCAACAGCAATTATTGCGTAACTCGAGTTGCGGCAGGCGAACGCGAAAAAGTCCTTGATGAATTGCGTGTCCTGCACGGTCGCAGCAACCAATACCTGATGCTGGGGCCAGGCGAGAAGGCCATTGCCCGCAGCCTGCACCCGATTGACGCGAAGCAGAGCCAGGGCTGGCTTACGGTAACAAACCGTGACACCCTCGACACGATTGTCGACGCGATGCTCCAAGCGGGCTTGCGGGTCGACCTCATCGAACACACCATGGTGTCGATGTGTCGGGCCGTCGCGCAGATGCCGACGGCGGACGATGGTCCCGCGATGATCGTTGAACTAAACGAGCGAGGGGTCGAGGTCGGGGTGACGCACCAAGGGCGGTTGCTCTTTGACTACCGCCCGGGCGGTTTGAATTCAAAAACTCAGGTGGCCGAGATTATCCAACGCCATCTCGAACGCATTCAGCGTTATTGCAACCGACATTTCCCCTTTGCGGAAGGTCGCATCGGACAAGTCTTCATCTGCGGGTCGGCGGGCGATTTCGCCGAAGTTCGCCAACAGTTGGCGGCGGTTTCGGAATTGAAGCCGATCCGACTCGCGCCGCAGGCGTTTTTCGCCGACGGAGCGTTTGAAGGTGACGCGGGCGACGACAGCCGACTCGTCGGACCGCTGGGAGCCGCCCTCCTTGATCACGCCGACCTGGAGGCGTCGGCCGATGTTCGCGGGATTGCCAATCTGGTCGACTTCGTCAGGAGCGTTCGTCGCGAACCGGTGATTCCCGGACTCACGAAGCTGGGTTGGCCCGTTGCCGCAGCCCTCCTCCTGGCCCTGCTGTTCCACGGCGCCAGCTTGCTGGAAAATGGCGCTGCCAGCAGGATCGCACGCAAGCAAGCAGAGCTCGACGACCAGATGAAGCGCGTCAAGGAAATGCGTTTCGCCACGCATGATGCGGTCGCCAAGATTGTGCACTTGAAGAAAATTGACGCGGCGGCGTTCAATCCAGGATGGCACAAGCTGATTTCGTCAATCGGCCGCTCGATGCCCGAACCCGTCTGGCTGGAAGCGATTCGTGTTCATCAAGACGGGGCCATGACAATCTCTGGCCCCAGCCGAACCCAGGATGCCATCTTTGATTTCGTGCGTTACCTCCAGAAGATCCCCTCCCTGGATGACGTCAACCTGGAAAGCCAGGTGCCGGTCAATGTGGACGGCCCCGCCATTCGGTTCGACATCAAGTGTAGATATGTCGATCGTAACGATCTTATCGAAAGGACAGCAAGTAATGATTGAGCCGGTTATTCAGCAATTGCTAGCAAGTCCGTACCGCAAGCAAATCGTTATAATCGTTACATTGGTAACTGGACTCGTGGTCGTTTGGCCCGCGGTCGATGGTTATACCGAGGCACGAGCGCGCCGTCAGCTGGCCAGTTCCAAGTTGGCGGATACCAACGCGGAAATTGGCAAGATGCCACGACATGCCGAATTATTCCAGAAAAAGCAAATCGAACTTGCCGCACTAACACAACGAACGGTCCAGGAAGATTCGGCACAGCGACTTCGAAACGACCTTGTTCAGCTGGTACGCAAAGCCGGCTGCACAATGCGGAGAATTCGACTTGGCGAAGCGACCCGACGCGATTGGATGGAGAATGACAGCCCGGTCACCGGGGCCGATTTGGCTGATCCCGGCCGCCCGACGCCGTTTCAACTCGTGTCTCGACAGCTCTCGCTGTCCATTACAGGCCAGATGCCCAAGCTGCACCAGTTTCTGGCCGAAATGCACAAAATCGACAAGACAATGCACACGCGAACGATTTCGCTAGAACGGGCCGGGCGGAGCAAGGGAATTGCCACGCTCGACTTGGACATGGTGCTTTTCGACTTTGAAAAGAAAGCCGCGTCGTAACCGTCAGCCGCGCGAACATCGGGGCAATGGATTGAACAGACGTGTCAATGGAGGACACATGAACGCTCGTCGCCAAACGCGACGTGGAAGGCTATGCGGCGTGACTTCATGCGCCCACATCCTCTCCACGCTGATCCGTGCTACCGTGGCTATCGCGGTGATCACCGCCAATCTTGCCAATCTGACCCCCACCCAGGCCCAAGCGTCGGGAGGGAGCGCCGAGCTGGAAGCCAAGCTCGATTCGCCCGGCACGCTGATGCTGCGCAATGCCACGCTGGCCGACTGGGCCTTTGCGATCAAACAGGAATGGGGAATCAACATCGTCTCCGGCGCCGGCTTGCAAAACGAAGTCGTCGACGCCGGTTTCGAGAACACCCCGCTGAGGGATATTCTGTCGGAGATCCTCTTTGTCCGGGGTTACGGCTTTCAAGCGGTTGGCAATAGCCTCCGGATCGTCAAACTGGAAGCGTTAGGGGCGATGCGGCCTGGCTTCGAAACCGCCATCCTGCCGCTGGACCTGCTCCAACCGATCGACGTCGAGCCGAGCCTGAAGCTCTTGGCTTCCCAAGGCGCGACCGTCCAATCCATTCCGTCGTCTCGAAGCCTGCTGGTGATCGACACGCCGGTGCAGATCAAGAAAATCCAGGCGCAGTTGGCGACCCTGGAAGAGAATGCGCGGAAGCACGCCCAGCGCCAAGCGGCCGTTGGAGGAGCCCCAGGGCCCGGTCAGCTGCCAGGCGAACCGGGGCTGGAGATTCAAGTGATCCCGCCCACGACAGAGGTGCTGCCGGTGCAATTCCTGCAAGCCGCGGATATCGTGACCACCATCCAAACGGTGGTTCCCGAAGGCCGGGTGGCCGCGATGGAAGACGAGAATCGCCTGATCGTCTCTGGCCCCCCAAGCCAAGTTGAGGCGGCCGCGGATCTGCTCAAGAAAATCGATACGCCTCGCCAGCAGGTTCGCATCACCGCGTTGCTGTACGATGTCGACCTCGAAGTGATGGAAGAGTTCGGATTCAATTGGAACAACCAACTCAAAGGCCGGCTGAACGCCTCGGGCGATCCGATGTCGCTGTTCGCGCTCTCGTCGGAGAACTTCACGATGCTCAGTCCGGCGGAAGCGGCCGCGGCCGCCACCGAGACAGCCGCAACCGCCGCCACCACCGGTTCGTTGGGCGGCCTCGCCACGTTGAGTACACTGCATAAGCACCTTGATGTCACGACGGTGATTCGGGCCCTCGACACGACCGACGGCTCACGTCTGCTGGCCCGGCCGAACATCATCGCTTATGACCGCGTCGAAGCGAAGTTTCAAAGTGTCAGCGAAATTCCGGTCCAGCAATTGACCCAAACCTCCGGTGGCGGCAACATCGGAACAACCAGTTTTCGAGAAGCCGGGATT
>JAUIHJ010000337.1 GCA_030432015.1 bacterium | reverse complement strand
CACCATCGACCAGCCAATGCCATACGACCCCACAACTTGGATCGACACTGAACTCGCGACATTGGAAGCGCGCCAATTACGCCGGCACCTGCAGGTGCGAGAAGTGCCGCAAGGGGCGATCATTCGCGTGGACGGTCGGGAACTGCTCAATTTCGGTTCGAATGACTATCTCGGTCTTGCCAACGACCGCTGCCACGCTGCGGTCGGCACCACGATCGGAGCCGCCGGCTGGGGTGCCGGTGCGAGCCCGCTGGTGGTGGGACGGGGCCACGAACATGCGGCCCTGGAACGTGAACTCGCGGAATTCGAAGGCACCGAGGCAGCCCTGCTGTTCTCGTCCGGGTATGCCGCCAACGTCGGCACGATCGCCGCACTTGTCGGCCGTGGGGATGCAGTCTTCAGCGACGCGAAGAATCACGCCAGCATTATTGACGGTTGCCGCCTCTCCGGCGCAGCGGTGTCGATCTACCGCCATTGTGATGTGGAAGACCTGCGTGCGTTGCTGGTGGCATCCACAGCCCAACGCCGGCTGATCGTTACCGATGGCCTCTTTAGCATGGACGGCGATGCAGCCCCGCTACGGGGGTTGGCCGCGTTGGCCGAGGAATTTGCGGCGATGCTGCTGGTGGATGAGGCGCACGCCACTGGGATTTTCGGCCCTCACGGACGCGGCATTAGCGATGCCCAGGGAGTGGGAGATCGCGTTCACGTGCACGTGGGCACACTGAGCAAAGCGTTGGGCTCGATCGGCGGCTTCGTGGCCGGTCGCCGAGCACTGATCGAATGGTTGGCCAACCGAGCTCGCTCATACGTGTTTTCGACCGCGTCACCCGAGGCGGCGGCGGCGGCGGGCCGCGCCGCGTTGCGATTGGTGCGCGAAGAGCCGGCCCGCCGCGAAAAGTTGTTGGCCAGCGCCTCCCGCGTGCGGCAAGCGTTAGCAAAACAAGGCTGGCAAACGGGCGATTCAACGAGTCAGATCATTCCCGTTTTCATCGGCGACCCGGCCAGCGTCTTGCGCACCACAGCGACGCTCCGTGAGCGGGGCCTGTTCGTCCCGGGAATCCGTCCACCGTCGGTACCCGACGGCGAATCGTTGTTGCGGATCAGCCTGAGCTATGCTCATGATGACGCCATGCTCGACAGGTTGCTCGAAGAAATGTCACGAGTCGCCCGCACCTGATTTGGCCGTGCCCCTCGCGCCGCAGGCAACGCTCACCCCAGCCTATCGATACGCCTCTTCCGCGATGCCTGCTGAATCCACGATCCAGGGAGTCCAGGCCAGCGAGACTTGCTCGACCGTCAGGTCAGACTTACGGGGCCGGATCGGCGTGGCGTCGATTTCGAGATTGTCGACCACCAGCGTTTCGCGCAATGCATCGGTCGCTTGCTCGAATTCCGCGTTGAGCTTCTCCAATTCATCGAGCAATACCTCACGGCCTTCCTTCGCACGCTCGACGTCCCCTTTTTCACTGGCGATGCGGCCTGCGCTGCGCATTGAACTGGCGGCGCGAGTGACATTGGTGGCACTGGTCAGCTTCCGCCCCAGCAGTGCACCCAAGACGGTCTGCCCCAGGGAAATGCCGGTCTTCATCCACTGTTGGCCGACCTGGGCCTCCTCACGCTCAATCCGCTGCTCGGCAGTTTGAATCCGGTCGGCCAGTCGCTTCAGCTTGGGGGCGTACTTCTTGCGTAACTTTTCGACTTGGAGATCACGATGCTCCGCTGCGAGTTGCTTAAGGCGCACGCGAAACTCCCCTTCGGACTCTTCGGGCCGCGATTTCTCTTTGAGCGTCTTGCAGGAGTAGGTCATCACGGTCTGGCTGCGATAGAGGTGATTCTTGAGCGCCGTCTTCCAGGCCGTGTAGTTCTTCTTGGTCGTCAGCCCCGGGGCCAACGCGGCGAACTGGGCCTGATCATCCTCCACATCATCGGAGAATCCCAACTCCTCGAAATTCAATGGATCGGCGTGCTCCCACACGTCGTCAGGAACGGAGTCGCGAACCGGGCAGAGCAGCGCGACGGTTTTCCAAACGTCGACGTTGGCCGTCGATTTCGAAAAATGAAGCCGAGCCAAACCGAATACGGCCGGTCGATATACCAGTCGAGCGCCCCCGGCGACAGGACGTGTCAGGGTCATCATCACCTCAGCGATTCCCGGCGGCACCACAGGACGCTCGGCGGCAGCCGAGTGGGTCGCTTCGCCGGTTGCCATTGGCGCAGCGGTCGCCGTTGCTTGCATCGCTCCGCCACCGGACGCCCCTGCCGCGTCGACGCCTGCCGCTGCTTCCGCCTTTCCAGCGGGGACCAACGACGCCTTTCTGGGCGCCATCACCGTGGCGATTTGCGATCGCGTCAAGGGACCGCGTAAGTACGACAATGCCCAACGCGTCTGAAATACGACCGGCCCGTCGTCATGCACGTTATTCATCAAGAACACCCGGCTGCCCATACTGGAAAGGATCGCTTCCATTTCCGCACGGTCGAAGTTCGTACCGGTATTGGACGAGGCACTTTCCAGGCCGTCGAGGACACGCTTTTTATCTCGTTCGGTTTGCAGGCGGCCCAAGAACCAGGTGCCGCAGTTGGACAGCCCCTTGTAATCCAAGTCGACAGGGTTTTGCGTCGCCAGAACACACCCCAAACCGAACGCACGAGCCTGCTTCAGCAACGTCAGCATTGGCAGCTTGGAAGGGGGCATCGCCGTCGGCGGGAAATAGCCGAATACCTCGTCCATATACAGCAGGGCACGCAGACTGGAAGTGCCAGGCTGCGTGCGCATCCAGGCGACCATCGCATTGAGCAACGTGGTGACGAAAAACATCCGCTCGGTGTCCGACAAATGCGCGATCGAGATGATCGACAGCCGCGGTTTCCCTGCGGATGTGTAGAGCAAACGGTTGATGTCAAGCGGTTCGCCTTTCATCCAAGCGGAGAAACCAGGCGACGCCAGGATGTTGTTCAACTGCATCGAAAGTTCGAATCGATCCTGCTGCGGGAAGATCGTGTCCAGGTCCATCACACCAATCTTCTTGCATGGCGGCGATTGGATCTCGCGAATCAAACCGGGCAGGTCCAGGCTGCGACCTTCCTGCCAGGCATGATTAATAATCGTTGACAGCAGAATGTGCTCGCGACTGCGCATCGGATCGGCTTCAATGCCCATCAGCGCCAACAAACCACTGACGGCCGACATGATGCATTCGCGCAAGGCATCCGAGTCATTCATGACCGCTGGGGGTGGCGCGGAAAACGAGCGTAGAATTGACAAAGGAATCCCCGCGTCGCTGCCGGGCGTGAAGATATTAATGTCCGTCGACGATTTGAAACGCTCAATTCGCTCCGGCGTTTGATCCCAATCCGCGAGGCCCTGACGCCACATCGCGGCGGTCTGCTTGGCGTACTCATCCACGGTCTGGCCTTGGCGAGCGGCTTCGCCGGGGTCAATCCAGGGCGCAAAGTCCTGCGCATTCAGTTCGGGAAAGGTCAGCAGCAGGTTTCCCAGATCACCCTTCGGGTCAATGCAGATGGCGGGGATCCCATCGATGGCCGCTTCCTCCAACAGGCCCAGGCAGAGTCCCGTCTTGCCGCTTCCGGTCATCCCCACGCAAACGGCGTGCGTCGTCAGATCCTTGGCATCGTAGAGCATCGGCTCCGGGCGCGTGGATCGACTTTGGACGTCAAAGTTTCGACCCAGATAAAATGCGCCCAGTTTTTCGTAGTTCGACATGGCGAGTGGACCGTGGGTTGCCGGGAATGAACTCAGCTTTCAAATGCGAAATAACTTGAAGCAGCTTCATTGCACAGCGACACTTTATGGTGCAGCGCGCTTCCCTGCAACCGTTTCCGATTCCCCGCCTGGCAAGCGCACAGGAGACCCAACCATCGCGAAGTACGCGTCGACGGAACAAAATGGCGCGGGCCAATTCTTGGGCGTGAAGCGGGCGGACCACCAGCGTGCGCGTCAGATCTGCGTGACCCACCGTCTTGCCTCTCAGACCGCGCCACGCCAAGATGCAACGTGTCACAAACAATTCGCATTGGAGTCTTGATGGATTCACCAGAAACGCGTGTCGATTCACCGCCTGCCCCGCTGCCAAGGTCTCGGAGCAATGTCGTTGCCGTACTGGTCATCGGCGGCGTGGCCATTGCTGCCGGATTGATCGGCCGACAAGTCTTGACACAGCGGGCAAACAACACCGTGTTCACGCCGGACCCGCACCCGCGACCTCGGCTGAACGCGCCCTTTGTGACGTCCGAGGACGTCGTCGTCGATAAGATGATCGAACTCGCCGAATTGACCAAAGACGACGTTGTCTACGATCTTGGTTGCGGCGACGGTCGAATCATTATCACGGCCGCGTTGCAAAGTGGTTGCAAGGGTACCGGATTCGATATCGATCCGGAGCGGGTCGGCGAAGCGCAGAAGAATGTAGAGCTCCACGATGTGAAACAATTGGTGACGATCAAGGAGCAGGACATTTTTGCACTGGACCTGAGCAAGGCCAACGTCGCCATGATGTACCTGCTCCCGTGGATGATGCAGCGATTGACGCCACAGTTTGAAAAAATGCAGCCGGGCTCGAAAATCGTTTCACACGATTTTTATATCGAGGGAGTGGAACCCGAACGGGTCGCGGAGGTGAAGGTCGGAACCAGACAAAGTCGGCACTTCGTGTTCATGTACACCGTGCCGTTGCGTTGGAATCCCGACATGCCCAACAAGCCGCCGCAACAAGGCATTGCCGATCGGGCCGATGCGGCCCAAGCGGCGGCCGAAAAATCCGGGGCCAAGCCAACGACGGTGCCCCCCGACGATGATCGCAGCAAACCGAACACCAAGCCGGGCGACGCGCGGCTTGACGAGGTTTTAAAGTCCGACGCCCGCGAGTAGCGCCATGAAACCCAACTCCCGTTGCACAACCGTTGTTCTCGTGACCATGGCACTGCTGGCCTTTGCGTCTGGAACGTCGCGGGCCCAACCAGGCGCGGATGGCAAGCAGCGACCGGCGACCGAGACACGCGCACCGGCTCCCCTGCTCGTTGACCTCTTCGTCAGTGGGGAAGGTGGCTATCACACCTATCGCATCCCGGCCTTGGTCGTCACGAAAACGGGCGTTCTGCTCGCCATCTGCGAGGGCCGGAAGACGAGTCGCGCCGACCACGGCGACGTCGACATTGTCGCGCGCCGCAGCACGGACGGCGGAGCAAGCTGGGGACCGCTCTACCTGATCCATGAGGAAGGTGGGGACGCGAAGACGACGATTGGCAACCCTTGTCCAGTGGTCGATCAGCAGACCGGGGTCATCTGGTTACCGCTGACGCGGAACAACGACGACGTGCTGTTGACCTCCAGTGCCGACGATGGAGCTACATGGACGGCGCCCCGCGTGATTACATCCAGCGTAAAGCGTGATGATTGGACCTGGTATGCGACCGGGCCGGGTAATGGGATCCAACTCACGCGAGGCCCGCATCGAGGACGGCTGGTGATCCCCTGCGATCATCGCATTGCATCGATTGCCGACCGACGCAAGTCAAGCCGCTCGCACGTGATCTACTCGGACGATCATGGTACCACCTGGCAGATCGGCGGAGTCACCGACTTTCTCATGAATGAATGTGCCGTCGCGGAATTGGCCGATGGCAGTTTGCTGCTCAACATGCGCAGCAATCGTGGCGTGCACTGTCGCGGCATCGCAACCAGCACCGATGGCGGGCTGACGTGGAGCGACTGCACCAACGCGGAATCACTGGTTGAACCTGTCTGTCAGGCCAGCATGATTCGGTACACATGGGGAACAGCAGGAGACCGCAGTCGATTGCTTTTCTGCAACCCCGCGTCGGCCAGCGGCCGCCAACATTTGACGGTGCGGGTTAGCTACGATGAAGGGCGAACGTGGCCTCGGAGCCGACTGCTGTACGGCGGTTCGGCCGCCTATTCCAGCTTGGCCGCCCTGCCCGCTCGGCGAGCCGCACTGCTGTTCGAACGTGACGATTACACAAGCATCACGTATCTGGAATTCGATCAGTCGTGCCTGGAAGAGAACGTCTCGCCGTAAGGACGATAGTTGGGTTTGACGACGCGGCCCAATTGAATAGCCGTGCAGCAAACCGAAAACACGTTTCGACAGCGCGTTTCGAGGGCGCGATACAAGAGCGAGATCCACGAACCTCAGTCCACGCGCGCAACCCTCGAACATCAGCCGCAAAGCGGCGGCAGGCAAATCGACGCGTCTGCCCATCGACCCAATCGACGTACCAGGCCGCTGGAAGTAATCGCAGCCTTCATCGACACATCATTTCATGTCCTTACATCGACATGTCAATCTGCACACCAAGAGCTGCGTTTCATGCACAAAGCAGTCGGTGCGACGCGCGCCAGTTGCGGCCCTGGTAGCGGACCAATCGGGGTCGTCTTGGGCCGCTGCCGCGTGATCAACACGTCGTAGAATCGCGCGCGGCGTCTCGCAGTGACAACAACCCTCTGCACGCGGCGGGCTTGCCATTGGTCACGCCAGGTATGCTGGCACGAACTCGATGTCCCGCGCGCATTCATGCCGATCAGCGTTCCCGTTCAGCCCGAAGATGCAAGCTTGCCGGGAGGTGGTCATCGTGTTACTTGGATCAGCCCAATTAGACCCTAATCAAGCGTTCGCCCAGCCGCTGAAGGCTGGTGTTGGTCGGCGCGTAGGGCGAGCGTTCAGGCGGCTCGCCTTTGTTGGGAAGTCGAATTGTTGGTTAAGCATCGGCGGGTGTCTTTCGGGGTAAGGCGTGGCGGCGGACCGGAGCATCCGGACTCCGGCTTCAGGGGAACGTCGTCAACAGCGTAGAGGTCGACAGAGGTTGGCATGGATTAACAACAGTGGTTCCATCGACTCGCGGTAACTCAACAGTCGATAGATGAGTTGCCGGGAACGCCGGATGATCTGAGCGGGAATTTGGATCAGGCATTGGCGGAACGTGTGAAAGTCCATCCGAATCACGCGCCGCTTCGTCTCGGCCTGCTGTTGTTTCGCCTTGGCCGAACCGCGCGGCCGAATCACCAAGCCGGACCAGATCTTCAATGACCAGGCCAGCGAGGTGATCACCATGTACGCCCAGTTGCTGACCAGGTTGTCCAGCGGCGCAGCCAACGCACCGCAGGCCTTCAACTGGCTGATGGTGTTTTCCTGATCGCAGCGGTCGTTGGCGGCAAACACGATCTGACGAGCCGACTTGGTGCTGGCGGTCGCATTGCTGACGTAGAAGAAGTACGGTTCGTCATCGAACAGCTTCTGTTGCCCGCGGGTAACTCGCACTTCTTTGCGGACCACGACCATGCGGTAGCTGCGAGAGCACTTGCCTGGTTGATAGTCGAACTCCGCGATGCTCTCTCCTTGGAGTCGCTTGTTCTGGTAACCGTTTTCCTCGACGATCGCCTGTTTGTAATTGGGACGCTTCCAGCGGCGAGCCGTCTTGGGCGGCCTCTTGCGTCGGCGGCGAAGCGGCTTCCACTCAGTGTTTTCCAGGGAATCGGCGATCTTCACCAGGTTCGGCATGGCGTCGACGCCAAACACAAACTCGACTCCCTCCGCATTCCAGCGATCAAAGTGCTCGGTCAACGCGAAGTCGGTGTCGCCACGCACGATGATTTTGCGGAAGCCGGCTTGGCGGCACAAGTCGATCGCCAGATCGATGTAGAAGGGAGCCTGTTCATGGCTGGGGCGGTTGCCGCTGCGGTTGACGATGTACAGCGGTTCGCCGGTGTTGGCCAGCGTGACGACCAGCGGATGGTAGCCCCACTGCTTCTTGTAGTTCATCCCGATGCCTTGCTTCTTCTCGCCGCACGTTTCGACCATCGTGCCGTCGGCTTCGATGATCGCGACGTCGAAGAACTCGTCCGGCTGTTGCTTCCAAACTTGCATTCGCACTCGGTTGAAGGCTTGCAATAACCGCATCACCTCGAACTGCCCGAAGCGGCGGCAGAAGTCGCCGGCCGTGGTGGGATCGGGGATACGCTCGGCGCCAACGGCGTTGAGATAGGCTTCGTCGGTACGCCGCGTTTCCAGATGATCCAAGCACGATCCACCCGCCAACAAGTTGAGGGTCATGTTGAACACGTGATCGGCTTCATCGTAGGGCAGGTGGAGCTTCAAGAGAGGAATGGCTTCGTTGATGGTCGTTCGCAGGTCAAGTTGCTGGATCAGCTGCATGATGGTGCCGAGGCCGCCAGCCGAAATGGCCTGCTGCTTGTCGGACAACTCGTACTTGATCGCGGGCGTGGCGATCATGGGCGTCCGTCTCGAGCAATTGGCTTTATCGATTCTGGTGTCGACTCGTCGCTTGCGTGACTTTAATTGGCGTCTTATCTTGGCGTTCACTCGAAAACCTCCGTGCGGCGTGAAGCAGGATTCTTGACACCCTACATACGTCGCAGAAAAGCCGGGGGTTTTCGAGTTTTTCAAATTATCGCCGCGAAATGGAGTGAGGCGCTCGCTTGATCAAGGACTAGACATTGCCAGGGCCATGAAACAAGCTGCCTGCGCACACATTCCACCTCCAACTGAAATGTGAGTGACAAATGGTGTCATTGCCTCCACGGTCCGTTCACCGTAGTCACGCC
>JAUIHJ010000336.1 GCA_030432015.1 bacterium | reverse complement strand
GTCGGCGAAAAAGGTGACTGTCCCGCTGACGGGGTGTGCGCTGCTGAATCGCGCTCGGCCATTTAGGCGACGGGTTACCACCGGCGCAACAAACGTGCATGCAAGGCATCACGCAGGAGTAGCGAAATGGCCAGCGTGCCGGAACGGTTTGGGCGGTCTCAAACCACGCGTTAACGCGGGCGGGCAGAATCGCGCCAGTCTCCGCTGCGACATGTTGGGACGAATTCGAGGCCGAGCCGTAGACCGTTGCGTTTGCGGTTCTAATGGAATCTCGCGTCTAAAACGAGTACGGTTTTCCATCGAGAACGAGGGTCACGTTCCCCTCCAGGGCCAAATACTTGGCGACGTCCTTCCCGTGCTTGGTAACGAGGTCGAAGTACTCCTTGCTGTACCGTTTGACGACGGTTGCCGCTTTCTCTTGCTCGGCGGTTGTCTCAGAGTCGACCCATCGATTGTCGCGAAAGTAAAACGTCTTTCCGCCGACGTTGCGTACGGTCTGAACCGGTACCACGCGATCGCCGTCAATGGTGCGGAAGCGTAAACGGGTGGCGGGCCCCGGCCCGGAAGCTGCGCCGGGGCTGGCTGGCGCGCTGCGATTGGTGGGGCTACCGGCAATCCCGCTGCCAAAGGACTGTCCGCCGAAACCGCTGCTGTTAAACCCATCGGCGGATGGAGTTGCCCGTTGGCTGCGTTGGAGCTGCGCCTTGAGTTCACGCTGCACAAACCCTCCGCGGCCTTCGGCTTGACCAAGGGCTTGCAGGGCGACTCCCGCCTGCCGGGAGAAATGGGCAAAGTCCCGGACGTTGGAATTCTCGTCTGCCAGAAACGACGTGTACGGCGTGATGATGCCATGCCGAGTCGATATGGCGACGAGTTCGTCAATCAATTCCTGGTTTTTGCCGTGCAGGTCGATTTCGTCAATGATCTCGCCCACGCGGCGCATGGCCCAGAGCTTCTCGATGAAGGCGTTGGTTTCGTCAGACGACTTGACGGTGAATTTGGCGGGGAAACTCTCCTTTTGCTTCTTCTTGCCGACTTTGCCTCGCACGGTGATCTTCGCGTCCCCACCCGACGTGTAACGACCAACGACGACCAGTTGGTCGCCGGCGAAGAGATCATAGTTGTCGCGCGGGTAGACGCGGTTGGTCAGCTTGCCCTGCTCGGCCGGCAGGTTTTCCATATCGAACGTGATGGCAAGGTCTGTCATCACCGGGGCGCCGATGCGCTGATAGAGTTGGCTGACGTGTGCTTCGATGTCCTCGTTCGGCCGCACGTACTGGCTTTGCCCAAAGCATGTGCGTGACAGCTTGTCCAGCATGCGGCTGTTGACGTCGAAACCGACTCCAAAGGAGAACAGACGCGCGCGCCCCTGGTTGTGTTGCTTGGCGTTGGCAACGATTTTCGCCTCGTTCTTTTCGCCTGCGGTCGGTAGACCGTCGGTGAGGAAAACAACGAAGTTCGGCGTGCTGTCGTCGGCGAGCAGATTAAGGGCCGCCTGGAGCGCGCCATCGATATTGGTGCTGCCTCCAGCGAAGATGCCTTCGACAAATCCGAGCGCCGACTTGCGGGTTTCCTCATCGTAGCGTTGGAGTTCTGGTTGAAAGCTCTCGACGGCGCTATCGTAGGCGATGATATTGAAGAGATCGCCTTCGTTGAGATTGTTCAACACAAACCGCAGGGCGCCCTTGGCTTGTTCAATCTTTTTACCGCTCATGCTGCCTGAACGGTCGACGACAAAGACGACCTGCTTGGGGACCGCGTCGCCCTTGGCCTTTTCGATTTCCGGGCTGAGGAGCATCAAGAAGTACCCGTCCTTGTCGCGCTGCGGGCGATAACTCAACACGCTCGCGCCGACCTTCTTGTTGCCGATGTCATACATCAACCGAAAATCGGCCGTCGGAATTTCATTCGCGGAGCGGAAGGAGACTTTGGCCAGACGGTCCGTTGGCCGTTTGATTTTGACGTCATGTGTCGGACTGTAGACGTTCTTGATTTTTGCCTGACTCTGCACCGCGACGTTGATCTCGACTTTTTCGACCGGCTGCGACGTGTATTTTGCCGCACTCAGCGGGAACAACAACTCGGTCAATCCGCCTTGCTTGCGGCAAAGCTGGCTGTAGCGGATCGACACCTGCCGGCTGGCACCGGCCGGCACCGGAAACACGCTGGTCTTGAACATGCCGGTGCCCATCCACTCCATCAAGGCGGGATCTTGGTTGCGACGTATGTAGCCTTCGTAAATCTGTCGGGCTTCGGTCGCGTTGAGCAATTTGGCTTCGAATTCCTTGCCGTCGACCATGAACGTCATCCGATCGATGGCACCGTCGTAGGGCAGGGGGAAGACGAAGGAAACTTCCATCTGCCGGCTCCCGGTGTTGATAAAGGTCTGCGACATCTGCACCTGGGCGAGTTGATCCTTCAGGTTGACGTCGACGGCCAGTTGCTTGATCCGATACGACTGGGGTGACGGAGTTGGCGGGGCGGGGCGCGGACCGGGCCAGATGATCCGCGGCAAACGTGCTTGTTGTCCTTCACGCTCGTCAATCAACACACCTTGAGCCGCAGCCACGGCTGGCAAGAAGGCGCAGACTGCCAAAAGCACGAACCACAATTTGAACGTTCGCATGATTCATCCCTCGTTTCGATGTTTCGTTTACCCGGCATCGCGGCACCACGGGGACCGCTGCGAGGTGTCAGGCAATTATCGCAATTCGTGGGGAGATTCCCACCAAGTTATTCCGCGCGTCCATCTAACTTGTTACCGCTCGGGAGTTTTCCTTGCCTTTCCATGACGAGCCAGCGAGGCGATTGGTTTCTTGCAGCCAATAATTCAGCGAAAAACAGTCCCTGTATTCGCTGGACTGCCTAATGTGATGGGCCAATGCCGCTAAGTCGCAAACTGAGCCCGAATTCAGGGGCGGCGCCTCGCTGGCCTGGCAATTGGCCGCCGCGGCGGTCGGCAAACCGGCGGTTGCCCTTTATGCGGCGGTAGGTTTCTGCTACGTTTCCCCGCCGAAATCTACACCAGACGCCTCCACGGCTCCGCCACCGATACTCGGCGAGCTGGCTCATCAATGGACGGTCTTCGCCAGTGGAGGGGCCGTAGAAGACTGCTACGAAAAGGATATTCGTATGTGTGGGATCGTCGGATACATCGGCCCGCGTGAAGCCGGCGAATTCCTGGTTGAGGGCCTGCGACGCCTGGAATACCGGGGCTATGACAGCGCCGGGATTGCCGTTGTTGAAGGCGGCCGCGTTGGCGTCAGTAAGACCACGGGACGCGTCGATGCGCTCAACCGCCAGCTCTTGCTCGACCCCTTACCGGGTCATGTCGGCATTGGGCATACGCGGTGGGCGACGCACGGCGCCGCCAACGACGAGAATGCCCATCCGCACGTGGGCGGAATGGGAGCCGTGGCGATTGTCCACAATGGCGTGATTGAGAACTACGCGGTCCTGCGCGAAGGGCTCGAAAGCGAAGGCTATGTGTTCCAATCGGAAACCGATTCAGAGGTGATCGCGCATCTGATCGCGAATTGCCTGGAGCGGCAAATGGCAGGCGTTTCGGTTGGCGTCTCCGAAACCGAGATCCGCCGCAACCCTCATGCGACGCTGGTGGCTGCCGTCCGAACGGCGCTGGCGCAACTCCGGGGCACGTATGGCCTGGCCATCGTGTTCCGCGACTTTCCCGACGTCATGATCGCAGCACGATTGGGCAGTCCGCTGGTGGTTGGTGTTGGTCACGACGAGCACTTTGTTGCCAGTGACGCGTTACCGTTGTCGGGTTACACGGAAAAGATTGTCTACCTCGCGGATCACCAGTTGGCCGTCGTCACCGCCAAGACGTTACGTGTCGTCCATCGTGAGTTCGGCGCCGTTAAACCCAGCGTCGAAGTATTGCAGGTCGATACCGGTGACCGCACGCTAAACGGTTTTGACCACTACATGCTGAAGGAGATTCACGAACAGCCCGAATCGATCCGCAACGCGATGCGAGGGCGGCTCGACATTGAGAATGCGACCGCGACCTTTGGCGGACTGAACCTGACGCCGCAGCAGTTGAGCAGCATTAATCGAATTATCTTGACGGGCTGCGGAACAAGCTGGCACGCCGGGCTGTTGGGCGAGTACTTGATTGAAGAATGGGCGCGCATCCCCGTGGAAGTCGAGTACGCCAGCGAGCTGCGCTATCGCAACCCACCGGTCGATCCCAACACATTGGTCTTCGCGATTTCACAGAGTGGCGAAACAGCGGATACGCTGGGGGCGATTCGCGAAATGAAACGAACCGGGCATCGGACGCTGGCGATCTGTAATGTGGTTGCCAGCAGCATTGCTCAGGAAGCGGACGGGGGCGTGTTTCTGCACGCCGGGCCTGAGATCGGCGTGGCATCGACCAAAGCGTACTCTGCGCAATGTATGGTGCTGGCGATGTTGGCGCTCTACTTCGGTCGAATGCGGCATCTGGGTTTCGAGGCCGGTCGTCAGATCATCGACGATTTTCAGCAGATTCCCCAAAAAATGCAGGAGGCCTTGTCAACCAATGCCCAGGTCCAGCGCGTCGCCCAAAAGTACCGTGATGCCAGCAACTTCCTGTATCTTGGCCGCCAATACAATTTTCCCACAGCCCTCGAAGGCGCGCTCAAGCTCAAGGAGATCAGCTACGTGCACGCCGAAGGTTATCCTGCCGCCGAGATGAAACACGGTCCCATCGCCTTGGTTGATGCCCAGACGCCCAGCGTGTTCATCGTGCCGCAAGGGTTTGTCTACGACAAGGTCATGGCCAACCTGGAGGAAGTCAAGGCCCGCGGCGGACCGGTCATTGCCGTCGTTCAAGACGGTGACAGCCGCGTTGCTCAGGTTGCTGACGATGTGATCACCGTGCCCAAGGTCAGCGAACCGCTCCAGCCTTTGATCAATGTTGTCCCTTTGCAATTGCTGGCATACCATGTCGCGCTGCTGCGAGGTTGTGACGTCGATAAGCCTCGCAATCTGGCCAAGAGCGTCACGGTGGAATGAAGAGGCGGCAGCACGCAAACGCACCGGCCATGAGCACCGATCGGGCCCGCCTCGTGGCGTTGACGCGGGGATGCCGGCCAGCATGGTCTTGAAACGGATGGTACCCCCTGAGCGAATCAAAAGGAAT
The DNA here is from genome assembly GCA_030432015.1 of bacterium. Taxonomy (GTDB): domain Bacteria; phylum Planctomycetota; class Planctomycetia; order Pirellulales; family Pirellulaceae; genus ARS98. The sequence goes on along the minus strand of JAUIHJ010000336.1, from coordinate 3,458 downwards.
TGAAGCGATGGCAACGCACGAATTGAGTTATCGTAGCCGCAAGGCCTTGAGTGTCCATTTGGGTGACGCGGCGGGGAGCGAATTGGGAAACCTGCTCCAGGAACTGCTGGAGCGTGTTGAACAATTAGAACGCACCAAGGTCGATGTCACACCGATCGTACCACTCGACCTGGTTCCGACCCCCATTGACGCCAACGCGCCCGCCGAGTGACGTGGTACGTGTACTGATGGCGTGCGGCACATTGTGGCACGATCTTCGGTATAGTGAATCAAGACCATGATCGCGATCGATGGCGGTCTCGATTACGATTGCTGACGCGTTCTCCATTTTCAAGACAGGCATCATGGCCCAGTATCTAGTTACGGGAGTTGCCGGCTTCGTCGGCTGTTTTGTGGCCAAGGCACTGCTGGCCCGCGGCGACCAGGTTGTCGGTATCGATCATGTCAACGACTATTATTCCGTCGCACTGAAACGCGACCGCCTGAAACTGCTCGACGGACTGCCAGGCTATTCGTTTTACGAAACCGATCTGGCTGATCAACCGCGGATGGCCGAATTGTTTCAGCGTGAACCATTTGATGTGGTTGTGAATTTAGCGGCACAGGCGGGGGTGCGGTATTCGCTGGAGAACCCGCAAGCTTACGTCGAAAGCAATCTGGCGGGATTCGTCAATGTGCTGGAAGGCTGCCGTCAGCAGCAGGTGAAGCATCTGGTTTATGCGTCGTCCAGCTCCGTTTATGGTGCGAACACCAAGATGCCATTTTCCATCCACGACAATGTCGACCATCCACTCAGCCTGTACGCGGCGACGAAGAAATCGAATGAGTTGCTGGCTCATACCTACAGTCACCTGTTCTCGTTGCCAACGACCGGCTTGCGATTTTTTACGGTCTACGGTCCATGGGGACGCCCCGATATGGCCCTCTTCAAGTTCACCAAGGCGATGGTTGATGGTCGTCCGATTGACGTTTACAACCACGGCAAGATGCAACGTGATTTCACGTATATCGACGACATTGTCGAAGGCGTGGTCCGCGTTGCGGATCACGTTCCCCAGCCCAATGTCGATTGGAATGGCGCAGCGCCCGATCCCGGCACCAGCAATGCACCCTACAAGATCTATAACATCGGCAACAATGAACCGGTCGAATTGTCACGGTTCATTGCCGCGATCGAGAAGGCGTTGGGTGTCACGGCGGAGCAGAACCTGCTGCCGATGCAGCCCGGCGACGTTCCGGCAACTTACGCCGACATCGATGACTTGACGCGTGATGTCGGCTTTCGGCCCGAGACAACGATCGAAGACGGCGTCGCGCGGTTCGTCCAATGGTACCGGAGTTACTATGCGGTGTAATTCTCCGGTCCGGCCTCCAGTCTGTTGGGTTTGCTTCACAGGTTGGCGCCACGTTGTTCCGTAAACTTTTTTTGTCTAAATGACCGAGTGCAATTCGGCGACAATCCGGGAGCGGTTCGTTGTTCGCCGCCCATTGGATCCAACTGCGGAAAAACGGCCTGTCGGCGAAAAAGGTGCCTGTCCCGCTGACGGGTTGCGCGCTGCTGAATCGCGCTCGGCCATTTAGAATCTGGTTCCGCGCCGGTGTACCTGGCACGGGGCCGGCAGCGGTCTCCAGACAACGTCTTGCACCCCCAAGTTGCGCTGTCCATTTGATATCCTGCCCGCATCAACGCGCCGCCACACACAGCGACGGAAGGACCATGTGAATCGGATCTTTGAGGCTCATCGACAGCGTAATGCCGACAGCCGCGATCGCTGGGAGTGCTTTGCGGGGCATCGGCGTCGAGTTACCGAGTTGCTCCTGGCGGACCAGGTCCACGGCGACCGGAGCCTCTGTGTCCTCGGGGCGGGAAACTGTAATGACCTCGATCTGTTGGCCCTGGCCGAGGCATATTCCGATGTGCATTTGGTTGATTTGGACGACGACGCCGTGCGTGCCGGTATTGCCGCGCAACGATCCTACGCGCAAACATCCCACGCAGGGGGAGTCGCCGACCTGAGCAACTTGCACGTTCATGGCGGCATCGACCTGACTGGCTGTACCACGCTCACCAGCGGCTGGAATCTCGAGCGTGCGCCTGCGGATGACGCGTTGCAGCGATGTGTCGAACTGGTCACGGAGCACACCGTGCCACAAATCCCGGGCCCCTTTGATGTGGTCGCCTCGGTCTGCCTGTTGACCCAGCTGTTCGATTCGGTGGTATTCGGACTAGGCGATTCGCACCCAAGGTTCCTGGAATTGCTGATGTGTATTCGGTTGCGGCATATTCGCCTGCTATTTGAACTGCTGCGACCTGGCGGCGCGGCGATCTTGATTACTGACTTTGTCTCGTCCGCTTCCTACCCTCCGCTGACGACGACTTCCGAGCAAGACTTGCCTGCGTTGGCGTCGCAGTTGATTCAGTCACGGAATTTCTTTACCGGCGCCAATCCGGCGGCCCTGTATGCGTTGTTCGAAACCGATCCGATTGTGTCACCGCAATTGCGCCACATGAGCATGTCGCGTCCCTGGCTATGGGATTTTGGGCCGCGGACCTATGCCGTTTGTGCGATTCGCGCGAGCACGCAGGCGAGTGAAGCTGGCGATCGAAATGACGGGAGAATCGGCTAAATGGCCGAGCGCAATTCCGCAGCCCACAACCGCGTCAGCGGGACTGGCGCGTGTTGCGCCGACAGGCGGTTGTTCCGCAGTTGAATCTACTGGGCGGCGAAAAACGAGCCGCGCCCGGATTGTCGCCGAATTGCACTCGGTTATTTAGCTGCAGGCATCGGCGGGCGAACGATCGGCGCGCTGCACTGACGTCAGGTCAATCGCTGTACCCGAGATTCGGCGACAGCCAGCGTTCGACTTCTTCGACCGTCATCCCTTTGCGGCGCGCATAGTCTTCGACCTGTTCCTTGGTGATCCGATCGACCGAAAAGTAACGTGCCGCGGGGTGCGCGAAGTAGAGGCCACTGACGCTCGCCGCGGGGAGCATGGCAAAGTTTTCGGTCAGTTCGATACCCGTGTTCGCTTCCGCGTCGAGCAGATCGAACAGCTTCCGTTTCTCGGTGTGGTCAGGGCAAGCCGGGTAACCTGGAGCCGGGCGAATACCACGGTATTTCTCGGCGATCAATTCATCGTGGGAGAGTCCTTCGTCGGCGCCAAAGCCCCAGTCCCGCCGGGCTCGTTGATGGAGCATTTCGGCGAACGCTTCGGCCAATCGATCGGCTAACGCCTTGACCATGATCGAATTGTAGTCATCGTGGTCGGCGTCGTAGGCGGCGCACAGGTCGGTAACGCCGATCCCCGTCGTCAACGCAAAGGCGCCGATGTAATCTTCACGACCAGAATCGACCGGAGCAATGTAGTCGACCAGGCTGCGGAACTCGGTTTGGCCTTTCCGCTGCCACTGTTGGCGCAGCATGTGAAAGCGCGTCAGTTCCGTCGAGCGTTGCTCG
>JAUIHJ010000335.1 GCA_030432015.1 bacterium | reverse complement strand
CGTTCGAGCGCGCAGGAGGCGACAAGTGACATCTCCTTGGAGGGGTTTCGCAAGTCCCTCAGGGCGGCCTTGCAAATTCATGAAAATTACCCGGCCCTGCGTGAGTTGCTCGCGGCTAAGCGGGGCCCGCAGCCTGACATTGTCGTCCCCGAAGAATACCCGACGCTATCCCGCTTTAAGCCGACGTTGGATTACGACGGCGAAGTCGCTAAGAGCTGCGTGCACTGCCACCAGATTCATGACGCCCAACGCGATCTTCTGCGCAGCGCAAAGAAGTCGATCCCCGACGCCATCCTCTACCCGTGGCCGCACCCGACCATTCTCGGTTTATCATTGGATCCCGGCGAACGCGCGACCATTTCCAAGGTTGCGGCTGGCTCCGCTGCGGAGCAAGCGGGTTTCCGTCCCGGCGACGAGTTGATCAGTGCCAGCGGACAACCACTGGTTTCCCCGGCCGATCTGCAGTGGGTTTTCCATAACGCGCCGGAGACCGGCCGGATCGACACGACCATCCGCCGCGCTGGACGTCGCATCCCGTTGCAGCTGAGCTTATCTCCGGGTTGGCGACGTGGCGACATTTCCTGGCGGACCAGCACCTGGGATCTGCGCCGGATGGCCCTGGGAGGGCTTCGTTTGGAATCAATTCCACAAGATCAGCGGGCTGCACTGCAGATCGATGCGACGGAGTTGGCGCTCCGCGTCGCACACGCCGGTAAGTACGGTGCCCACGCGGTTGCGCATCGGGCTGGATTTCAGAAGGACGACGTCATCGTCGCGTTCAACGGGCGAACCGACGTAATGACCGAAAGCGACCTGCTGGCGTACGTGTTGCAAACGACAACGCCCGGCCAACAGTTGAAGGTGCAAGTACTCCGTCTCGGTAAGCGACACGAGCTCAATTTGAAGATGCAATAAGGACAAATGAACGATGCCGTCCCAGCGAAAACCAAGACTCGGCAGGCTGCCGACCAATTTGACTTTGACACGCCTCCTCGCGGTTTCACTGCTCGCGTTTCTTGCGCATGCGTCCGAGTCTGCCCGTGGTGGCGAACTGACCATGGCAGAGTTTCGGGAGCTTCACCAGCAACTTCAAGTTCCTGCCGACACACCGTGGCGCACGATCCCTTGGAAGACCGCGATGTTGGACGCCCAACGAACTGCGGCCCAGCAGGCCAAGCCGATATTCATATGGGCGATGGACGGCCACCCACTGGGCTGTACGTGAAACAATGGTGTGCTCGACCGTGAGTCGACGTTCGCTGATCCAGAAATCGTAAACCTGCTGAAGACCCGGTTCGTGCCCGTTGCGATCGATCAGGCCAATCAGCGCCGGCAGCAAGACACCGAAGGCGACTTCTACCGCAAGATCGCTGGCCAAGGCCCTCGAAGCGACTTTAACGGCACAACACAGGGGTTTTATATCGCGACCGCGGCAGGGAAGTTATTGCTGTACAACAACAATCGCGATCCTGCCAAAGTGCGGCGGCTGATGCATGAGAAGCTCGCCGAGTTTGATGCCAGCGATGCGGCAACCGCGCGGACCAGCGAGCTTAGTGCGGCTAAGGTCGATGCACGCTACAACCTCGACCCGCCTGCAGACGGGCTCGTCATTCGTGTCCAAGCCAAAGTGCTGGACGGCTACGAGCCAACGACCAACCGCTGGCGCGCCATTTTTCAGTCAGCCCTGTCGCGCGACAATCTGTGGGTCACTGCCAGTGAACATCAGGCGTTGGTTCGAGGGGAGTTCCCCCGGTCGCTCCAAACGCGCATGGCCCGCTTTCATTTGGTCGACAACACACGAGGCGAGCCTCCCATGTGGTCCGAGAAAGAGATCCGCAATATCGACATGCAGATTCGTGACGGGCAAGTGACCGGCACAGCGCACCTCGAAACCGCACAGGGCAAGCGAGGTTTCGAACCCTCAATGCTGGGCGTCGTCGAGGTCGACCAGGGCGCCGTCGTACGATTCGACATGGTAGCCAAGGGCGATTTCTGGGGCGCCGGCCCGTACACCGGCGGCGCGCCAGCAGGTCGATTTCCACTGGCGATCTCGTTCACATTGGCTGATGGCAGCGATCTTGCTGATCGCCTGCCGCCGCAAGGATCGCGAGGGTGGCTCCGCGGTTATCTCAGATAATCCGGGCCGCGACGTCCCGATCAACCTAACTCGGCGATTGCCTGCCCGGCGTTCAGCAGATATTGCGGACGGCCTGTGGGGTCCACAATGGTCGTCTTGTCCGCGGCGAGGCCCAGATTCCGATAGAGCGTGGCGAAAACGTCCTGATAAGAGACGGGGCGTGCGACCGCTGCGCTGGCCGTTCGGTCGGTCGCCCCAATGACTTGGCCGCCAGCCATGCCGCCGCCGGCTAACATCGCCATTCCGACACGCGGCCAGTGATCACGACCGCCTTTGGCATTAATCTTAGGAGACCGGCCAAATTCGCCCCAGGCAACAATTGAAACATCATCAAGCCGCCCCCGCTCGGCAAGATCCGTGACCAACGCGTGTAAGCCGCGATCGAGGATGGGCAGCATATGACGCATCCGCTCGAAGTTGCTGGAGTGTGTATCAAAGTCACTGAACGAGACACTCACACATCGGACGCCGGCTTCCACCAAACGCCTCGCCAACAGCAGCTTGCGCATGGAGAATTCATCGTCGGCCGTGGTGAAGCGATTTGCGGTCGGAGTGGGTGCCGTATATCGTGCGACCGTGCGCGGATCCTCCTGCGACAGATCCATCGCATCGGCAAACTGACCGGAGAGCAAGATGCCGGCCGCCTGCTGGGTGAAGCGATCCATCGCATCCATCATCCCACTGGCATCAACCTCACGGCGGACACGGTCCAGAGCGTCCAACAAACCAGCGCGATCGTCGAGCCGCACATCGCTTAACACCGCGTTGAGCTTCAAACTGGTTGCGTGGTTGGCCCCTTTCGCGGCGAGTTCTCTCTTCATGCCGGCTTCAAGCGGTCGCGCGAACATGTCGGAAATGTCCGGGCGAAATGGGCCGTAAGCAGGACCGAGGAAGCCAGGTCGGGCGCTGTTACGCACCAACGGACGACCTTGCATGAGGTCAACAAAGGGTGGCGCATTATCCGATGCGGATCCCCGCAGCTTGGCAATCACCGACCCCATCGCAGGGCGACCGCCGATGGACGCCATGTCCTGAAAAGGGAATCCCGATTGGCATTGGAACGCGTCATGCCGCCCGGCCGAATCGACCAGCGAGCGAACCAGTGCGAACCGATCCGTGATCGTGGCGATGCGCGGCATCAACTCGGAAATCTGAATCCCCGGCACGGTCGTCGCAATCGGCGAAAACTCGCCGCGAATCTCCACCGGTGCCTGCGGCTTCAGGTCGATCATATCCATCTGCGGCGGACCGCCATCGAGGTGGATATTGATCACCGCCTTATTGGACTGCGTGACACCGGCCTTCGCTTCCAGACGCAAGAGATCGGCCAGTGATAATCCGCCGATCCCCATCGCACCGGCTCGGAGGAATTCACGTCGAGAAACACCATCACAATGGCGAACCGCTTTTCCCAAAATTGTCCACACGATGGACTCTCCTTGATTGCATTTCGCCGGACAAACCGCACGGGCTTGCCGGGCGTCGCCTCGCAAATGGCCCCACGACCGCGCCACACCGGAACAACCGGGGGGAAGGTGGGCCGTTGCGAGGTTCCCTCAGCCCCCAAATCATGGCGGCAATCGACAGAAAATGCAACAACGAAGATTGATGCGTTCGCTCGGCGTCACCGCCCGAGGCCCGCCTTGACCTCTGCAAGCGCGATCCCGCCATCAAAGGTCAGGATCGCTCGCCCCACCCCGCGGTGGGCCCCCGCCAACTAGCGGCGGGGTGCCGGGGCCGCCGGAACGCCCTGCTGAAAGGAGGTGCGTTGCACGCCCTGCGCCGCCTGTGGCGAGGTCGCTTGCGGCGGCGCTGCGGCAGGGCGGCTGGCCCCGCGTGCCTGGCGACTTCCCGTTTGCGGGATTCCCACCAGGAAGTTATCGATCTGGGCGGCATCCTTGAGTCGGTCAAACTCCTTGGCCATCTCGACGCGCAGTTTCTTCTCCTGGATGTCTTTGCGAAGTTCGACTTCCACCGTTTGGCGATTGACTTCGACCGGTTTCGTGCGACCCAAGCAACGCATGATGATATGCTTGTTACCAAGGACGACAATTTGCGAAAGCTCGCCAGGCTTCAGGCGAAACGCCTCGTTTTCGACCGATTTCTGACCGCCATATTTCCGGATCGGCGGCACCTTGCCGAGATTCGCTCGTGAAACCGGTTCGATTGAATACTCTTGGGCGAGCTTTCCGAACGCCTCGTCGGTATTCGCCGCGCGTGCTTCCTTCCAAACTTGCTGCGCATGACGCTGGTTGTTTCCCAGCACGATCACCAGCACCTTAACACGCTCGCCGTAGTTTGAGACGAATCCCTTCTCGAGGTCTTCCTCAGTCACCTCAACGCGGTCCGCGACCAGGGATTTCAGCGCCACACTTGGCCAGACCGCGTCACGTACATAGAGGTCGACGGTGACACCATCCGCTTCGGTGACCGAAGCGAGCCACGCGTCGACGTCGGGCGTGTTATCCTTGCGCAGGTACCCGTAGGCGTCAGCAGCCCGCGCGATCTCCTCGTCAATCGCGCGATCCGTAACCGAGCGTTTCTTGCGATTCAGTTCCTGCATCAACACCGTGCGATTGATTTCCCCTTCCAGGACATCTTTGCCGTGTCGCAGGTAGCATTCATCGGCCAACTGGTTGAGCGTAATCTGCCGTCCATTGACCGTCGCGGCCACGCCCGGCATCTGCTGCCGCAGTGCTGGGTCATTAAAGACGTTGACCACTTTGGCTCGCAGTTGCAGTTCCTTGAACAGGTTTGGCGCGGCATCACGCAGCTTCTGATCACGGATCTGATCGTGCAACTGTTGTTTGACGAGTTTCAAGTTGTCGCCGGCAATGTATGTTTCCCGAAGTTGCTCTTCGCATTTAAGGATCAGATACTGGTTTGCAACATGAATGATTCGCGAAATCTCACCTTCCTTCAACGCAAACGCCACATGCTCGACCTCTTCGTTCCCCACGTGCCGACGAATCGGCGGGATCATGCCGCGGGCGGCCGCACTATTGGTGTCCTCGGAATGCTCCTTGGCGAGGTCGCCAAAATCGTCCGGAGCCGCCTTCGCTTTTTGCAACAGCTCCTTTGCTTTATCCGCCGAGGCGACGGAAATCACGCGAACTTTGACGCTGCGGCCGTACTGTGACTCATAGGCGATTCGCAATTCTTCATCGGTGACGACGATGCTCTGTGCTGAGAGGCGCCGCAGGGCCAGCGTTGGCCAGATGATCTCGCGGCGATACTGGTCGGGCTTAATGTCCCGCTCCGTCTCCAGCATGTTCAACCACCGGTCCTTCGAAAGTCCAAACTTGGTGGCCATGTCGTCGACTTCGTTTTCGACATCTTGATTGGTAATCGTCACTCCGCGGAGCTGACATTCCTGCATGATCAAGTGCTTATTGACGATGCTCTCAAGCACGTCTTTGCCATACCGCCGCATGCACTCGTCACCCAATTCCTTACGGGTGATCGGCTGACCGTTAACGACCGCGGAGATGTCATGGCTGGGCGCCTGCTGATCGCCCGCGAAAGCAGTTGCCGCACCGCGGTTCGCAGTACGAGCCGGCGTCTGGGCCACCGTGGCCGGCCTTGTTTGCCGGCCAACCGGCGCGGCATTTCGCGTTCCGGGGACCGCGGTGCGCGTTCCCCGAGCTTGTGGTGCTTGGGCGGTTGCCGAGCCGGGCCCCATGAAATGGCGTACCCCGGCCACGACGGTCAACAGGAAAACCGCCCCAATGGCCATCGAAAGAGGCGACTTCCAACCATGATTACGACGACCTTGGCTTGCTTCCTTGCGGCTCATGCCGATTTCTCCCAATAGCGAATCTATCCCTGATTTTCGCACATTTTACCTGGACCGAAGTCGTGCAGGCGGGCGGGAGTATAGGTATGCACCGCAAAGGGGTCAAGGCAGATCGACACGCACAACGGCGGGGTATAATGCGAATTGCACAGAGACGCCAATCCCCGCGATCAAAATATGGAGCCGCAGACGAAAATGTCTACCACCACGCTGCCTGCGTTTCACGACACGGCCGAGGCCATCCACCGGGAACTTGCGAGCGTCGTTGTCGGACAACAGGACGTAATCGACCAATTGTTGGCCGCCATCCTGGCAGGACGGCACTGCCTGCTAGAATCTGCTCCGGGATCCGCCAAGAACCTGCTGGTCGCGTCCCTGGCCAAAACGCTGGGGCTAAGCTTCCATCGGGTGCATTGCACGCCCGATCTGCTTCCCGATGCATTGATCTCGGGGGCCGTACTCGCCGCCCGCGAGCATCCGGACGCCCCAGGCAACTCGATGCAGTTGCCCCACGTGCTGCTGGTCGACGACATCACGCGTCTGGTGCCCGCAACACGGTCCGTTATACAACAGGCGATGGTGGATGGAGGTGGCCCCTGGGAGGGTCAGTTGTTCGCGGTCCCAGCACCATTCATTGTGCTAGCGGCCAAGTATCGCCAGGAGGAAGAACCGGCGGATGTCGCGGATGAACCCCGGGATGACCGGTACATGCTGAAAATCGCGCTGCGTTTTCCCAGCTATCACGACGAATTCCATGTGACCGACGCACCGCTCGATCAACCGTCGGAAATTCAGCGAGTGCTGAATCCAGCCCGCCTGCGGGAATTCCAACAGGCGGCAGGCCGAGTCGTGGCACCCGTTCACGTCGTCCATTACGCGCTCCGCCTGACCCGCTCGACCCGCGTCCACGAAGGTCGGACTCCTGACTTCGCTTACGAGTGGATTGGCATTGGGGCAGGCCCGCGTGCCAGCCACCACTTGCTCGCCGCCGCCAAAATGCGGGCTGCGTGGCAAGGACGGGACTTTGCTGCGATTGAAGATGTCCAAGCTATGATTCATTGCGTGTTGCGGCATCGGTTGGTCGCCAATCAGAACGCTCGCGCCAACGGTATCACGCCGGATAAAATCGTCGATCGGTTGGTTTACGAAATCCCGGTCCGCGTCGAAGGAGACGACATTGCGGCAGCGCCAGGCGACGAACCTAAGTTTGATGTGACAAGCGATGACCAGTGGATCGGCGATTCGGGGCGTTAGCTGTCACCGGAAACCGCACCGCGATAATGGTCGGTCGCCGCGGCAATACTGGCACCATGATCAAAGTTGTAACCTTGCTCGGCCAATAGTTGCTCCAGTGCTGCAAGGAACAACAGCACATTCGCGGAGCGCGAACCATAGCCCATCAGGCCAATCCGCCAAACCTTGCCTTTGAATGCCCCCAGGCCGCCGCCGATCTCGATCCCGAATCGGCTGAGCAGTGCGCCCCGCAGCCGGGCGTCATCGACGCCCGCCGGGATCCTGACCGCATTCAGCATCGGAAGCTGATGCCCGTCCTGGGCGGTGTATTCGATACCCAACGCTGCCAGCCCCGCCTTAAGCGCGACATGGTTCTGAAAATGTCGCGCGAACGCGGCGTCCAGACCTTCCTCATGAATAATCTGAACGGCTTCGTACAGCGCATAGCTCATATTTATCGGCGCCGTGTGGTGATAGACACGGTCGGTCCCCCAATAGTCAGCCAACATCGACACATCCAGATACCAACTCTGCACCTTGGTCTTGCGATCGCGAATCACCTCCAACGCTCGGTCATTGAATGAAACCGGTGCCAGGCCAGGCGGGCAGCTAAGGCACTTTTGCGATCCAGAGTAGATGGCATCGATGTTCCATTTGTCGACTTCCACCGCAACACCGCCCAATGATGTGACGGCATCCACCAACAGCAGTGCCCCTGCGTCGTGAACGAGTTCGGAGATCTCTTCCAACGGCTGCCACGCCCCGGTCGACGTTTCCGCCATCACAATTCCGACCACCTTTGGCTTGGTCTTGGCGAGGGCTTCCTTGAGATCTTTTGTGGTGAACACTTCCCCCCAGGGACGTTCGACGGTTGTCACTTCAGCTCCAGCCCGCCCGGCAACATCGGCCATGCGCGTACCAAAGACTCCGTTAACACAAACCAGCATCGGGTCGCCCGGCTCGATCAAATTCACGACGGTCGCTTCCATTCCCGCCGAGCCGGTCGCGCTGATGGCCATTGTCATGCGATTGGTGGTGCGGAACAGGTCGCGCAACATTGCCTGCATGTGATCCATCAATTGGAGGTAGTACGGATCCAGATGCCCGACCGTGTTCTTGCCAATCGCTTGCAGCACGCGCGGGTGAATATCGCTGGGACCGGGCCCCAGCAACGTGCGAATCGGTGGATTCAGGGGTGGTGCGGCGGTCGTCATGGCAACGTCTCCCGGGGGTCAAGCATCCCTTGGTTCGGCTTCGCGAACCAAGGCGCTGATTTGTTTGAATTCGGCAGTACCGGCCGCGTCGCACCATTCGAACAAGGCCGCTTCGGTTGTCGTCAGCACCGCGCCAGAGGATTCCATACGTCGTAGCGCCGTCTGATAATCAAGGTCATGGCGAGAGCCAATCGCGTCAACCGCAAGATAAACCTGAAAGCCGTCAGCCAGGGCATCCAACGCGGTCTGCTGGACGCAGACGTGGGCTTCAATTCCAACG
>JAUIHJ010000334.1 GCA_030432015.1 bacterium | reverse complement strand
ATGGTGGGGGGGCAAGTCCGTGTCGTTGAGCGGTTGGCCGTGCTGAGCCGACCGACCTCGCCGACCTACGCGGTGCGGTTGTTGGGCCCGGTCGCGGCATTTCGTGAGCGGGTCGAAGCCGACGGGTTTGAATTACGGAGCGATCGCGACGGCGCGCTGACGATTCACGGCCTGGGGGACGATGCGGCGGGTGATATTTGGCGCTGGTCGCGGGAGTCCGGCGTCGGTTTGCGCAGTATGGCACCGGCCACCAATTCGCTGGAAGATGTCTTCTTGCAGGCGATCCGGGAGAGTGCTGTTGCCAATTCATGATTTAGGATATCGGCCTTTGCAGCAGCAGCGGATACCGCGCGTTCCGCGTTGGTGGGTGATTGCGCAGACCGGTCTGCAATTGTCCTGGAAGAGCCAATGGTTGCGGCGGATGCTGTTTCTCGCGTGGCTGCCGGCGGTGGGGCTGGGGCTGATGCTCTTTGTTTATGAGTTTTCGATGACGCAGCCCCCGGAGCGGATGGGCGCGCATGCGCTGCTGCGAAACCTGCCGAATTCTGGTTCGGTGATCGACTCGATGTTGACCGATCCAGCCGGGGCACGCCGGGAAGTCTGGGCCTATCTGCTGCTGACCCTGTTTCGTTATCCGCAGGGGCTGTTGATGGTCCTGGTTGTGGCCTTGGTGGCCCCGCCGCTGATTTCTCGCGATATGCAATCGCGGGCGTTCCTGTTGTACTTTTCCCGCCCGTTGGGTCGGGTCGACTATCTGCTGGGAAAGATGATCGTCGTCTGGACCTATCTGGCGCTGATCACGACCGTGCCGGCCCTGTCGTTGTACGTCCTGGGAGTCTTTCTGTCGCCGGACTTAAGTGTCGTTGGGCACACGTGGGACTTGCCACTACGCATTCTGGGTGCGTCGGTCTGGCTAATTGTGCCGACGACTGCGTTGGCCTTGTGCTTTTCTTCGCTGACAAGAGAGAGTCGATTTGCCGGGTTCGCCTGGGTTGCCGTCTGGGCCCTAGGATGGGCAGCCTACGCCAATCTGACGGCCCTGGATCTGCACGGAAATCGCTGGAGTCAAAACGGATTCGAGAGTCGCTGGACATTGATTTCGCTGTATCATTCGCTCGGCCGCGTCCAAGCGTGGGTCTTCGGTTTGGAGCCGGATTTCGTGAGCGTGCAGGGACCGATCACGTTGCTGACGATTCTCACCTTGGTTTCTCTGGCCGTGCTGCTGCGGCGCATTTCAGCTCCGCTGCGGATTTAGCCCCGGATGATTCAAGGTCCAACACCATGATCCGTTCACAAGCGTGCGCCGGGCACACCGCCATCACCGACCTTTCCGATTCAAGGCTCGACGACGCTCGGAGCCCGTCCCCGTTTTGTGAACAATTCGTCAAAAATCCCGGCAAGTACTGTGATTGAACTTCGTAACGTGACCAAACTCTACGGGACCGTGATCGGCGTGAACGACGTTTCGCTATCGCTGCAGCCCGGCGCGCACGGCCTGTTGGGCCCCAACGGGGCGGGCAAGACGACGTTCCTGAACTTGATTACCGGCCAGTTGAAACCGACTCTGGGGTCGATTCACATGTTCGGCAGCAATCCATGGAACAATGCCGGCCTGCTCCGGAGGATCGGCGTCAGCCCCGGTGACGAAGCGATGTACTCGAACGTCTCTGGGTTGGAGTGGGTTCGTTTTCTGGTTGAGTTGCAAGGGTTCGCGCGGCAGGAGGCGGCTCGCCGCGCGGTTTGGGCGATGGAACGGTTGGACATGTCCGCCGCGATGCATCGTCCGATCGGCAGCTATTCGCGCGGGATGCGTCAGCGGACGAAGCTGGCCCAGGCGATCGCTCACGAACCTGAGTTTCTCATTTTGGACGAGCCGTTCAACGGGCTCGACCCGGTCGGCCGCCACGTCGTTACGGAGCTTCTCCGGGATTGGATCCAGCGGGGCGGGAGTCTGCTGCTGGCCAGCCATATCCTGCACGAGGTCGAAGCGATCAGCCCTTCGTTCTTGTTGATTTGCGGTGGACGACTGCTCGCCTCCGGCACGGCGGCGGAGGTCAATAACTTGCTGGCCGATGTGCCCAACAGAATTCAGATCGATTGCAACCAGCCTCGCGAACTGGCGCGTCGCCTGCTGGACGAAGACGTGGTCGAGTCGATTGAAGTGGCCGGCCGATCGCGGCTGACGGTGGCCACCCGCCATCCCTTAACCCTCTACCAGCGGCTACCGGAATGGGCTGCCGAAGATGGCCTGGAGATTCACGAACTGCATTCGGCGGACGAGTCATTGCAGACACTTTTTGATTCGCTGATGCGTGTCCATCGAGGTGGTTGAATGAGTACCCTTGACGACCCAGCAATCACCGCCGATGAGACCGCGCTGGCCGCGCGGGGGGGGGAATCGAGTGTCTCTGCGAAAGCCGCTTCGCGAGGAATGCTGGCGAAGATCCTGACGGTCATTCGATTCGAGATGCGCCGCACACGCACCGATGCGCGCGCGGCGACCTGGCTGATCATGGTCCTGTTTCCTGCCGGCCTGCTGGCTCTGTACCGGTACGAAGCGGAGTCCACGGTGAACTTCGAACCACCGCCGGAACAGATCTTGGGCATCGTATTGTATGGGTTGATTCCCCAGGTCGTCTGCTTGCTCGGCCTGCTGTTATGGGTGGCGCCGGTGCTCCAAGCGGAGTTGGAAGGGCGTACGTGGATCTACCTGGCTATTCGGCCGGGCGGTAAATTTGCGACCCTGATCGGCAAGTATCTCAACGGCATTGCCTGGACCGCCTCGGCAGCGCTGGTCGGCCTGACGATCGGGATGTTGGCGGGCCAGTTACACGTCAAAGAACCAATTCGCCTGTGGTGCGTGATGGCGGGTCTGATTCTGTTTTCGTGTTTCGCGTATGGCGCAGCGTATTCGGTGATCGGCGCGGTTTTCCACCGCAAGGCGATGGTGGTTTCCGTGGCCTACATCCTGATCTTTGAGGTGGTGATCTCGAACCTGCCCGCGTTGATCAATCGCTTCACGGTACAGCACCATCTGTTTAACCTGCTGTTCCACTGGATGGCTTGGGAAGTGCCCCCTGACGTGGAGTTGCTGGTCGGCACTCAGCCCGCCTGGCAACACGTGGCAGCCTTGGTCGCGTACACCGTGGTCATGCTGACCGTGGCCACACTGATTCTGCGGTGGCGACAGTACGTGACGAGCGACGAGAGCTAACACCGCAGCCAGCCAGCGGGAATGCGGCAGCGGCGTCAGGCTGCGTTGCCGAGTGGGTTGCGGCGCCGAAAAGCCGGACACTGTCCCAAACTGCTTGCAGCCCGGCCGGTGCCGTGTGATAACAGGGACATCATGAAGGGCGACGAGCACAACACGTCCCAGCCGGCCGGAGATGTCCGCAGCTTTCCCTTGAGCGCGCTATTTATCTTGATGGCGGCCTGTTCTGTCGTTGCCGCGTTGGTGGCACCACTTTCGCGAGCGGTGGGGTCGGGGAAGGTCAGTCTGGCTGCCGCGGCTGAGGCGAGCGCCTGTGGTGCCGTGCTGGTGATGTTGATGGGTGCCGTGATTGGACTTTATCATCATCGTCCGGGGCGCGGCCTGGGCTGGGGAATTGTCACCGGTGGCGGGATCGGCATGGTGATGGGGCCGGTCGTTCTCTCGCCCCAGAGCGCGTTCCCCTCGCTGCTCACGATGTCCCTGGGAGGTGCCGTGGCTCTGCTGGCGGTTGCTGCGTTGTTTCGCGGTTCCGCGCGTCAATGACGACGGCGCCCAGACTGGAACGCACCTGCGGAAATCGTTTGGCATTCGCTCTGGCTCCGGCGATGAGCACTCAGGCTCGGGGCCGGGGGTCGGCGAGCGGCCCTTGTACGTCCACAGTCGACCGCTAAAATCGGGATGCCCTCTTAACTCCGCAAGGACCGCTGGTCGAGGGGGATCGCCGGGAAAGTGACCATTGGAATGGCCCTCACTTTCGGGTACCCACGAGTGAGGAGTTTGACATGTCGATGATGGATTGGTTCAGCGGTCGCGTTTTCAAATTCGTCCACGGAAACAACCTGGTTTACAACACGTGCTGGGAAGATCCCCGACTCGATCGCGTGGCCCTGAATTTGGGACCGCAGGACAATGTATTGGTGATCACGTCGGCTGGCTGCAACGCGTTGGACTACGCCTTGACCGAGCCGAATCACGTGTATGCGGTCGACATGAATCCCCGTCAGAACGCTCTCTTAGAGCTCAAGCTCTCCGGGATTCGTAACCTGGAATACGAGGATTTCTTTGCGTTATTTGGCAAGGGTCGATTGCCGGATGGACGAAAAATCTACCGCGAGAAATTGCGAGATTCGCTTTCGCCGTGGTCACAGACGTATTGGGATAAGTGGATCAAGTTCTTCGACAATCGCCGCCGTTCGTTCTACTTTCGCGGCACATCGGGGTCGTTTGCCCGGATGATCAACCTGTATGTTGATCGCGTGTGCAAGGTGCGTCCGGAAATCGATCAGATTCTCAAGGCGGGCAGTGTCGAAGCCCAATCGCAGATTTACTACGACCAGCTCCACGATCGGTTCTGGTCGAAGTCGATGCAATTTGCGATGAACCGCGATACGACGCTGTCGATGGTTGGTGTGCCGAAGGCCCAACGCAGGCAGGTCGAGACGCAGTACGAAGGCGGGATCGTGCGATTTGTGCAGGATTGTGTTGAATCGGTGTTCGCAAAGCTGCCCCTCGCGGATAACTACTTTTGGCGCGTGTATTTGACCGGTGAATACCAGCAGGACTGTTGCCCGGAGTACTTGCGTCCCGACAATTTCCAGCGACTTAAGAATGGCCTGGTTGACCGCGTCAGCGTTCACACGAATTCTGTGCAGGCGTTTCTTGAGCAGTACGACGGCCAGATTTCTCGGTTTGTGCTGCTCGACCATATGGACTGGCTTTCGGATAAGTTCTTTCCGCTGCTGGAGCTTGAATGGCAGGCAATCCTGGATCGGGCCGCGCCGGGTGCCCGCGCGATCTGGCGGAGCGGCGGATTGCGGACCGATTTCCTGGATCGCGTGCAGGTTCAAAAGAATGGCCAGATGGTGCCGCTAAACGACTTGCTCACGTTCCATGAACAACTGGCTGACGAACTGCACGCGAAGGATCGCGTGCACACCTACGGAAGCTTTTACATTGCCGACTTGGCGGCCTAGTGCTTTGTTAACGCTAAGACTTCGGGTTGGAGGGGGCGACGGAAACCCGCAGTGCACGCTGTGAATTCGCGATTTTCAGGCAACCCCGCGCGTGAGTTTTGAAGTTACGCCTTTTGGCAGCACAGCGGCGACAGGGACTAGCCTGGGGTGCCAACCCCAGGGAAACCAGCATAGGAGCCGGTAAGCCGCGCAGCGGCGGCAGGAGCTTGTCGACGCCAAGATTCCTGCCGCCGCTGTGTGGCTCCTGAGCAACCAGACGACAGATCCCTGGGGTTTGCACCCCAGATTGCAACCTGACATGCCTGCGGCATTTACCAAGGCGCAACTTCTAAACAGTGTAAGCAACGCATGGGTTTACTTTCCGATTTACGCATCCTCTATCATCTGGCCTTGAAGCCTGTTCGCGGCAAAGATCATGCCTCAAGAATGGAGAGCTTTTATGCTGGACAGGCTGGCGGCTACGATGATTTTCGCAAACGCTTGCTCAAAGGTCGCCAGGAATTATGGGACGCCATCGACGAACCCGGGCAGGCGGTATGGGTCGACATGGGTGGCGGGACCGGTGCGAATCTCGAGTTCTTTGCGGACCGGATTACCAATCTGGCCAAGGTGCATGTGGTTGACCTGTCGCCATCGCTGTTGAAGATCGCCGACCAGCGAATTGCCGAGCGTGGTTGGACCAACGTCGAGACGGTCGAAGGGGATGCAACGGTCTTCCAGCCGGCCGATGGTCTCGTCGACGTGGTCACGTTTTCCTATTCGCTGACCATGATTCCGGATTGGTTTGCCGCAATCGAAAACGCGCTGGCGATGCTGAAGCCGGGTGGGGTGATCGGCGTCGTCGACTTCTACGTCTCGCGCAAATATCCATCCGATGGTCTCCGCCGCCACCGCTGGTTCACGCGGAGTTTCTGGCCGGTCTGGTTTGCCAACGACAACGTGTTTCCATCGTCGGAACACGTGCCGTTTCTGCATCGCCACTTCGAGCCCATGCATTTTGAAGAGCGTCAATCGAAGGTGCCCTATATTCCCTTCATCCGCGTACCGTATTACACGTTCGTGGGGCGCAAACCGAGAACCGTCTGATCGGCCGGTGCCGACTGGCATGCCGGGGGAGATCGCGTCGTCCGGCGACTTGATCGCCCAACGCCAGGCAGCCAGGAGGAGATTGGACGACGACGTCCCGATCCGACCCCGTGCTCGCTCTTTACAGGCAGCGGACGCGCTCCTGACCGTCAGCTTAGGTCTCGCATGCGGCGTTCAGGCCGCCGTCATGCGGGGCCGTTGCAGCGTGGTCCGTCATGCCGTTTTCGTAGCAGGCCACCAATCGCGAGAGGCCGATGCAAAGCGTGTCACCCGGGAAGACCTTGGACCAGGTGACGCGCTTGTTGTTGACCAGCGTTCCGTGGCGCGATTCCAGATCCTCGACCACGATCACACCTTCTTGCACGTCGACCCGACAGTGCTGGCGACTGACCCAGCGATCATCGAGCTGAATGTCGGCGGATTCGCTGCGACCAATTACCAGGGGCAACTTATCCAGAATGCAATCCTTGACTTTGGCCGACTGCTGGTAGATTGCAAGAACAACTTTCATTGGCCAACTGTCGCCATCAAATTGGGCGACGAGAAGATGGTGAGGGGGCGGGACTGACGATGGGGGGCTGAACGTGGGGAAGGGCGGCAGCAACCTAAGTCGCTACGAGCCGAATACGCTAAATTTGACGATTCTTGCGCAGATGTCAATAGCCCATTTGAGGGTTGCGCACGACGCGGTGGGGGTTGTAAAGATCACCACCTGGGCACGAAGCTTGTCGTCGACGCTGGCCAAACGACGCGCAACGTTCCGTTTGGCGGGCGTTAAAATCCGATCATGCTTGAACACCTGTTGACCATCTGGTCCATCCGACTTGCCTTGCTGCTGTTCGCGATGGCGGTGATCGCTCGGCCACGGAGGCGAGGTCGCGCGGTGGTGCGGGGGCTTGGCTGGCGGGTGCCGCGGGCGTTGTGGGTGGCAGGTCTTCTGCTGTCGGTTGTCCACGTGATCGCCGTCTTTGGGTATCTGATGGATTGGAGCCATCAGGCCGCCCTTGACGATACGGCGCGGAAGACGCGGCGGCTGGTGGGGGTTTCGTTTGCCGGAGGTGTCTATTTCAACTACGTGTTCTTGGCGGTCTGGATGGGAGACGCGGTGTGGTGGTGCGGCTGGCCGGCTCGGTATCTGCGACGTGCATGGTTGTGGGATGCGCTGGTGATTGGATACCTTGGGTTTATCGCGTTTAATGCCACCGTCATCTTCGAGTCCGGGGTAATTCGCTGGTTGGGCCTGGTGGCAGCGCTTGCCGTGGTCTGGGCAGAATTCCGCCAGATGTCAGCAGGGAATCGGTTACCTTGAGCGATCAAAAGCCCAGCTTGGCCTACATCACTTCCGGCGCCGCAGGGATGTTTTGCGGTAGCTGCATGCACGACAACACGTTGGCGCGGGCGCTTTCGCAGTTGGGCGTCGATATCCAACTAATCCCGACCTACACACCGATTCGGACCGACGAAGAGAACGTCAGTATTGACCGGGTCTTCTTTGGGGGCGTGAACGTCTTCCTTGAACAGACGGTCCCCGCGTATCGGTTCCTGCCCGACTTTCTGGGTCGCATCTTTGATCAGCCGTGGTTGATCCGCAAATTGACCGCACGCGCATCGTCGGTCAATCCCAAGTCCCTGGGCAAGTTGACGGTTTCCATGTTGCGTGGCACGGCGGGCTACCAGCGTCGCGAAGTGTTGAAGTTGTCGCATTGGCTGAGTCGCACCGTACGACCTGAAATTGTGGTCTTCAGCAACGTGCTGATTGCGGGCTGCGCGCCTCACTTGAAGGACATGTTGCAGGTACCAATTCTGGTGACGCTCCAGGGCGACGATATTTTCCTCGAATCGTTACCGGAGCCGTTTCGCCACCAAGCGTTGGACGAAATTCGGAGGCTGGTCGAGGTGATCGATGGCTTCCTGGTTCACAGCCAGTTCTATGCCGATCGGATGAGTTCGTACCTGGGGATACCGGCGGAGAAGTTCCACCTGGTCCCGCTGGGAATTGACACGCGTGACTTTCCTGCCTCCCTGCCGGAGTCACCTTGGCCGGTGCCGGATCGACCGCCGACGATCGGATACCTGGCCAGGCTGGCCCAGGAAAAGGGACTGCATGTGCTGGTTGACGCGTTTATCGAACTTCACCAACGACCAGCATCACGCGACGTCCAGTTGCGCGTCGCGGGCTGGATAGGGGAAACCAATCAAGCCTACGCGGCGGCCGCATTTCGAAAGCTCGATGAAGCCGGGCTGGGCGACAAGTACCACTACGACGGAGCGGTCGACCGGGCTGGAAAGGTTGCCTTCCTCAGCACGTTGGATCTGCTATCGGTTCCCACGACCTACGAGGAACCCAAAGGGCTCTTTGTTTTGGAGGCGCTGGCAGCGGGCGTTCCGGTCGTGCAGCCCAATCACGGCGC
>JAUIHJ010000333.1 GCA_030432015.1 bacterium | reverse complement strand
GAAAGGTGATCCAGCGGTCACCGAAAAGAACTTCACCCTGTCTTGCCTTGTGGATCAGGCCGGCAAACAGGGGGCCGTCGTTTACTGGACGTTGAGCGAACAGGGGCGTGGCAAATGGTCGTGGCTGGATCAATTTGGCAAGCTCGAGGTCGACCCGTCCTGGCAGGCGAATTCAGACCAGCTCCCCACGCTATTTTATCAACGCCCCAGCGGCACCAGCATCGTACCTGTCATGCTGCCACTCTTCACAGCCGACCAACCGCTGTCAAAAAACGCCACGTGGGTCCAAGACCGCCTGGACTTCCATGTCACCGGAGAGGCGCGGGTGGGCGATCAGCAAGGCTGGCACCTGGACGTCAGCAACGCGTATGGCCACCAACGAACGCTGGTCATTGAAAAGGAGAGCCCGATCGTGCTGTCGGCGAACTCGACCGTCTTCATTGGCCAGGGCGAGGAACACGAGCTGTCGTACGAACTGGTTAAGCGAGCGCACATCTCGCCATCGCAACTGGCAGCGGCACGACGCGGCTTTGAAGCGATGCTCAGCCTGCGCGGACGATTGGGGCACGAGCCGCGGGCACGCGATTTCCAATGGACCCCCGCCCGCTTGACGACACTGCGCGGAGAACTGACGGCAGCCACCGATCAAGTGGTCAGCGAACCGCTGTTGGCGATCGCCGAACTGGCGCGTCAAGACGCGAAACGCCAATCCAATCGCTCGGGTGCACTCAACGCCGTTCGCAAGCAGCTGGTCGGGCGGACCGCCCCGCAGCCGGAGGTTAAGGGGATCGATGGCGCCCCACTGGATTGGAAGCAGATTGAAGGCAAAGTTGCCGTGCTACATTTTTGGGACTACCGCGAAAGCCCACTTGAAGAACCGTATGGGCAGGTCGCCTATGTCGATTTCCTCTGCCGCCAGCGTAAGGACCAGCAAGTTGCGGTATTCGGCGTTGCCGTTAACGAACTCCTGGAGGATCCTGCGACCTATCGACAGGGCGTCCAGAGCGCGAAGAAACTAAAATCCTTTATGAACCTTAGCTACCCGGTGCTGATCGACACCGGCGACGCGATAAGAGCATTTGGCGATCCGCGCCCCACCGGTGCCAAGCTGCCCTTGGTCGTCGTGATCGATCCGGCAGGAAATGTTGTCCATTACCACGTGGGGCTTTACAAATTCGATCGCGACCGCGGCCTGGCGGAGTTGGACGACGCCGTCACTCAGGCCGCGAAAACGCGCCCGTAATCGACAGCACTTCGGCCAGCACCCGGCCATTGGTGGCGATTCCCTCGCCATGATGGATCGTTGGCTCGCCCTGCCAATCGGTAAACGTCCCCCCCGCTTCTTCCAGGACAACGCTGAGCGGGGCCGCGTCCCAAAGATTCATGATCGGATCGACCATCGCTTCGGCGCGACCGGTGGCGACAAGCAAGTAGCCGTAGCCGTCCCCCCAGGTCCGAGTAATCGACGCCGATGCCTCCAGCTTCGCGTACGCTGCGGCGGCCTGTTTTTCTGCGAAGGAATCCACCTGCGAAGTCAGAAAGACGCCTTGAGCCAACGATTCGCAAGCCGAGACACGGGCCGGCCTTGGCGAACCGGCCCCGCGTGTCCACCAGGCCCCCTGCCCTTGCGACGCGAAGACGCATTCGTCCAGACCCGGAATCAGGATCACACCGGCCACGCTCCGGTCGCCGTGAAGCACACCAATCAGAACACTATAAAGCGGAACACCGGTAATGAACGATTTGGTTCCGTCGATCGGATCCAGGATCCAACGAAAACCGGATTCGCCCGGCTGTTCGCCGAACTCCTCACCTACAACTCCATCTTGCGGGAACGCCGAACCAATCTGATCACGCAAAAGCTGTTCGGCCTGCAAGTCGGCCTGCGTTACCGGTGAATCGTCGGCCTTGCGTTGCACTTCAAAACGGTCGCTCTGAAAAAACTCAAGCGTGCGTTGGCCGGCCAGCCGCGCAATGGACACGGCGAATTCCAGGCGACGGGCGATTTCGTGATCCAGATCTTGATGCATGGCTGCCCTACGTGTTGGCCAGCTCGCGTCGCGGCGATCGTACGCTAAAGGCGTCGACCGTTGCGTCCGCCAGCGGCTCGCGGATGATCAATTGGAAGAATCGGATTGCAAGGAACTTCCGCACCATTGCGATCGCGAAGTCCCAGCTCAAAATGAAGCGCTTCGTTCCTGCCCTGCCTGAATCTCTGCGCTGTCTGAGCGTGTGATTCCGAGCTACAAAGCGGGGACGTGTTATCGTTGCGGGTGCCTGCCACGATGGAACATCGCAGCGCCGTAATCTTTCGTTTCTAGTCACCAGTCGTGACGCCGCCTCAAACGAACCGTAACTCCCGACCCACCACATTAAAGGGGACGCTGCTCGATTTCCTGGGGGGGTTCAAGCAATTGGGAGAACTTAATCGCTTCGAGCTGATCGCGGGAAGTTTCGGTGATCTCGACCAATGCCGACTGGAGCTTGGTCTGCGTCAGATCATCCAAACCGTCAGCCGACAGGTCGTCGGCGCTCATTGGCCCTTCGATCGCTTCAATCACCTCCAGCAGCGAGATCTCTGCGGGTGGGCGAGTTAGCGTGTAGCCGCCATCGACGCCGCGGGTCGATCGGAGAATGCCGTGATTGACAAGGTTTCGCAAAATTTGAAGGAGAAACCGTTCTGGCATCTGCCCCTCGGAGGCCAACCGACTACACGGCACCGGGGCCTCGGAGCTGGTCTTGGCCAACTGTAGCGTGGCCCGCACTGCATACGCTACTGTGCGCGAAAGCTTCATTTAACACCCCAATCGGTTGATCAAAACTCGCCCCAATCTATCAAAGCAGATCGGCTTGTCAATGAAATGGAGGTCCCGATCGGGGCTGCCCCTGGCGTGGCGCAGCCGCCGCAAGCGTGCTGAGACCGACCCGGCTCAGCAGCCAGCCGACCGATATCTTGGTCCGACCCGATTACTCCGACGTGGTCTGGGCGGTGCCGGTTGACTCAGATTCTGCACTCGAAGAGTCACGAAATGCCTGCCACATGAGCATGGCGGCACCGCACACTAACATCGAGTCTGCGATATTGAAATTCGGCCAAGTGTAGTCACCGTAGCGAAACAGAATCCAGTCGCGGACTCCGCTTTGCCACTCCACCGGCATCCCAACTTGGTACCAAAACCCCAGTCGGTCATACAGATTACCGAAGATGCCAGCCATCACGCAGGCGAGCGCAATGGTGAGCCATCGGTCCTTGGCTGCGCCGAAGCGAAACAGCCAAACCAAGATCCCAAGAGCAGCGAAGACAGAAAGGCCGGCAAAATATCGGCCGGCACCCGCACCGAGACCAAACAGGGCGCCGATATTGACCGCCGTTTCAATGCCGATAAAGGGCTCGACGAGCCACCATTCGTGATGCGAAGGCCCCATCGGGGGGGGTGGGCCGCGCCAGTCGAAAACGGCTTGTTTCGTCCCCAAATCGACGGCACAACCGATTACGGCAATTGCGAAGAAGAGCACGTATCGGCTGGCGGGGATTCGATCGGTGGGATCAGCGGCTTTCAAGCTTGCTGGCGCACTTGATGCAGAATGGAGTGTATGGAATTGCGTTCAGCCGCGTCTTCGTTACGCGACCATCGCACTCAACGCAGGAACCATAGACGCCATCTTCGATCCGTTCAAGGGCGCCCTCGATCATCTCCAGCGTCTCTTCCTCGTTTTGCATCAAACTGAGCGTAAACTCCTGCTCGTAGTTGTCCGTGCCGACATCCGCCATGTGAATTGGCATGCTGGAAAGATCGCCGCTTGATTCGGTACGCGTCTTGCTTAAGGCCGCTTCCGCCATTGCATTGACGTCGCCTCGCAAGCGCGCACGCATGAGAATCAAGCGTTCTTTGTAGACTTTGGAATCTGCTTTCTTCATCTCGTAAAATCTCCAACCGAGTCACAGACGTGTGCTTGGTGCACTAACGCCCCAAGACAATTGGCACAGATGTCTTATTTTAGGTACGACCCCCTGGTGTTGTCAAAGGTCCGCGGACGCGAAGGCAGCGGGGCGGGGATCCCATAACCTCATGACATAAAAAACGTTACGGAAAAACCCCCGAATTTGTTCGGCACCGTCGCGGGGCCGCGTCGACGCCCCTCCGCGGATGCGATCACCTTGAAGCAAGTGGTAGGCTAACTTAGACTTACCGTCACGTTCGCGGCCCCCTGTAAAACCGCTCAATTAAATTCCTTTTCAGCAAAAATCGAATAGCGTGCCACCTACCGAAGTTGCCTACCAGCAATGCATCTCCCCTTCTTGTGGGGCCCAATACGGGGTCGATGAAGCCCGCATTAACTGCGAAAAGTGCGGAGACCTACTCGACGTCACCTACGACTGGGATCGCGCGAAACCTCCCGCCAATTTGCGGGACTTTGAAGCAATGTGGACCAGGCGACATGAGCCGAGTCGCTTTAGTGGCGTCTGGAGATTTCACGAGCTATTGCCATTCGCCCCGATTGACCAGGTGGTCACGGTCGGTGAAGGGCAGACCCTGCTCCAACAAGCGGATTCCGTGGCGCCCTATGTCGGGGTCAAAACGGGTGGACTCTTCCTGCAATACGAAGGCATGAATCCGTCCGGCAGCTTCAAAGATAATGGCATGACCGCCGCGTTTACGCACGCTCGATCCATCGGTGCCAAGCGGGCGGCTTGTGCCTCGACGGGTAACACCAGCGCATCGCTGGCAATGTACTGTGCCGTGACACGCCATATGAAGGCCGTAATCTTCATTGGCTCCGGAAAAATCTCCTATGGCAAGCTCTCCCAGGCACTCGACTACGGCGCCCTGACCGTGCAAATCGCCGGTGATTTTGACGACGCCATGGTGCGTGTGCGAGAAGTTTCCCAAGAATTAGGAATCTACCTGGTCAACAGCGTTAACCCGTTCCGGCTCGAAGGCCAAAAAACCATCATGCTCCGGGTGTTGGAAGCACTCCGCTGGGAGGTTCCCGATTGGATCGTGGTCCCCGGCGGAAACCTGGGAAATTCAAGTGCGTTCGGCAAAGCGTTCGCCGAACTGCTGCAACTGGGCCTGATCGATCGTGCCCCCCGCCTGGCGGTCATCAACGCGGTTGGGGCCAACACCCTATATGAACTTTATGAGAACCGGGGGCTGCGCTGGAATGCCGGCGTCGATGATCAGGACACGAGCGCCACGTATTACCGTGAACTCGATGCGACGCAGCGAAAAGCCTCGACGCTGGCCAGTGCGATCGAAATCAATCGCCCGGTCAATCTGCGAAAGTGCCTCAGGGCGTTGGAAACGTGCGACGGTGTCGTGCGGGAAGTGACCGACCAGGAAATCATCGACGCCAAAGCCCAAGTTGGCGCGGGGGGAATTGGCTGCGAACCAGCCAGTGGGGCCAGCGTCGCCGGTGCACGCAAGCTGGTCGCCGAAGGCGTGATCCAGCCGACCGACCGCGTCGTTTGTATCCTGACAGGCCATCAGCTCAAAGACCAGGACGCGACCATCGCCTACCACACGACGGACCAGGAGCGTTTTGATAAAGTGCTCGGCACACGAGGTGTCAAGCGCGCGTCGTTTGCCAATCGGGCCGTCGCCGTACCTAACGACCTCGACGCGATCGTGAAGGCCATTCAGCTCTACAGTTAAGCCGGTACACATGCTCGTTATTTTGAAGTGGACCTGACGCTCCGTCACCAAACCGATAATTTCGTGACGCCACGTAGTTCGGCGAGCGAGACAGATGAAACGTGTTGAATGCCGCAGGCCAAAGGCGCGCCAGGCAGGCGAGACGTGTTGAAACGCCGTGGCTGAAAAATCGCAGCGCCGCGGTTGAGAGTTACCGCGTGGACGCGCAAAACGCAAGCACTGGGATAGAATCGATGACAAAACTACGACTCGCGATTAACGGTGCCGCAGGACGGATGGGGCAACGTCTGGTAGCGTTGGGGCATGCGGACGAGGGTTTGGTGATTGCCGCGGCCCTCGAGCACTCGGGCTGCCCGAAACTGGGCGAGGATGCTGGCCTCGTCGCCGGCATTGGTGAAATCGGTGTTCCGCTGACCCACGAATTGGCGACGGAAGTCGATGCGGTCATCGACTTCTCGATCCCCGCCTCGGCCGTCAGCGTTACGGAAATGTGTGTCCATCGAAACCTGCCCCTGGTGATGGCGACGACCGGACTCACCGAAGCGCAACAGGAAACACTGGCTGCGGCGTCCCACAAGATCCCGCTGGTGTGGGCTCCCAGCATGAGCGTCGCGGTGAACCTGACGATGAAGCTGGCAACGATCGCGGCAGCCGCGTTGAAAGACAATCCTTCCGGCGCTGACGTCGAGATCATCGAGCGGCACCATCGCTTCAAAGAAGACGCGCCCAGTGGAACGGCGCTGCGGTTTGGCGAACTGATTGCCCAGGAGATGGGACAATCGGTGCACCAGCATGGTCGCGAAGGCATCACCGGACAGCGGCCGCGCAATGAGATCGGCTATCACGCCTTACGCGTCGGTGATAACCCGGGCGAACACACCATCGTGTTTGGCTTGATGGGCGAGACCATCGAGTTGACCGTCCGAGCGACCAATCGTGACAGCTACGCCCTGGGAGCGTTGCAGGCCGCCAAGTTCGCGACGCAACACGGCCCCGGCCGGTATACGATGAATGACGTCCTCGGACTGTAACCCGCAGCCAGTCGAAGTTCCGGCGACTGCAGAAAGGCCGCGATCATCCGCCAACGGGCCCCGCCGAATCGACACGCTTCCCAAGCAGGAACCCAGACAACATGGCAAAGTGCGACGAAGGCTACCGTTGCGAAATCTGTAATGGTGATGTGGAAGAGATCACCGACAGCGATCTCTATTTGCGGTTTGTGATCGGGCTGGTCGACCCGGAAACGCTTCATACCACGCAGGAACGCCACCTCCGCTGCAATCCATCGCTGGCCCAATTCATTGTGCACGACGATTTCCCGCCGATCCGTTGTGACGGCGACTTCGACAAACGCCACTTGGATCAGCGTTTCGTGTCCGAACGAGAAAAGCTGGTGACACGAGGTTGGCTGCGGCTGCGGGAAGTCGCCGGCTCCAACCTCACCATCCAGGAGTATCCGCTGCCGGAAATCTGCCGGGAGATGCACCGGCAGGCCAACCGCACGTAGCCGTGCAGCGCCGCCTTGTGATGCTCCACGGCTTAGCGACCTGGCTTCCGGACCAGGTGCGGAGTTCCGGCAGCCAGCGCCAAGGCACCGTGCACCACGACCCCTTCCCCCAGTGCGGCCGGCACGACTTGATATGTACCTTCGAGCGGCGGAAACAAGTAGCGTGCGACTTCGGCCCGCAAAGGCTGGAAAAATCCCGCGTCCCCGATCAGTGAAACCCCTCCCCCGACAACGATCGTATCCGCCGCGGTGATCGCAATCACCTGGGCGATCGCCCAGCCGAGCGTTATGGTTGCAGTGGCCAAGGCGGTTCGCGCGATCAGATGCCCCTCGGTCGCCAGTTCGGCCAGCACCTGCACCGTCAGTCGGTCAAGATCGCCTCCACAACGCTGGAGAACTTGAGCTCGCGCGAGCGGGTCACAGCCAGCCAGGTCGAGTTGCGCTCGCGCGGTGCCGACGATTCCCGGCCCCGCAGCATAAGACTCGACCGTGGCTGCCGGCGAATCGGCGCTCACGCCCGGTCGTAGGTGTCCGATCTCAGCGACCGCGGGTCGCCCCTGCCCATGCAGGATGCCGTCAATCACCAACCCGCCGCCGATCCCGGTCCCCACCGTCACAAAAAAGACGGTCGCACTCCCCTGCCCCGCACCGAACCGGGCTTCGGCCAACGCAGCGCAGTCGCAATCGTTACCCAGCACGGCGGGCAGGCCAAGATGCTCGGCGCACCAGGCAACGAGCTGGTGATCGTCCCAGCCAGCCACTTGATGACTGGTGATGACCCGGCCAGCCTGCTGAACAACCGGGCCACCGAAACCGATCCCAATTCGCTGCACCGGGTGTGCGTCCAGCAGCTTCCGCCCCGCTTCACGAATTTGCCCCAAGATCCCTTCGGCCCCCCGCGAGATATCGACATCCCGCCGCTCGAAGCCGACCCACTCGCCGCCATCCCCTGCCCCCACGGCAAGCTGGAGTTTCGTGCCTCCAATTTCGATCCCTAGGTACATCTGAGGCCTGCGTGCGGTGGCAGTTTACGTTCGATCTGAGACAACACGGAACGTGATTACTTCGCCTGATATCGGCCTGCGGAATTGATGCGGGCAAAGACATCATTCAAGACCCAATGAAACAGGCAGAGATGAATGCTCTCAACCATCCCCATATCGTCCAACGCGACGTGCAGACCATCGGACTGCATCTGCTTGAGCTTGCCACCCGAGTACCCCGTCAAGCCGAACGATGCCAAGCCATGCCGGTTCGCCCAAGCGACTGCGTTGAGCACATTGGCACTGTTGCCCGAGCCACTAATGGCAATCACGACATCACCAGGTCGACCATAATTCATGAGCTGTTGGACGAAAATCTGGTCGTACGACAGGTCGTTCCCGACGGCCATCAACCAGCCCGCATTGTCGGTCAGGCTCAGCACCTTCAATCGCTTCCGCGACTCGTCCGTGAGGTCGCTTTCGCGCAGCGTGCTCTTGCCCAGATCTTCCGCCATATGGCTGGCGGTCGTGCCGGACCCTCCATTGCCAAAGATATAGACGAACCGATCGTTTTCC
>JAUIHJ010000332.1 GCA_030432015.1 bacterium | reverse complement strand
AGAAAATCGCCGAGAGCCATCGCTGGATTACCTGCGATCAAGAGGGTTCGTTATTGACGTTGCGGATTCGGTAACGCCGCAGGCGTGCCAGGCAATCGCCTGGCTGGACAGCGCCATGTTGTTCCGTCAACACTTGTTCTTCGCTGGCTTGGTCCTCTGCCAGCGAAACTGCCGGAAACCAGCGATTCCATGGCAGGCAGACGGCTGACACGAAGTGATGGTACTTTCCTGCGATTTCCACCAGCGGAATTCAAAGTGCGACGGTAGGCGTCGCGTGACCATGCTCGCGACTCAATCATTGGCTCCGACCAGGCTTGCTGGCCCGGGGCCGGAAACCGTTGCAGGGAAACGCACTGCACCTGCCAGCGCGCTGTCCGGCTAAAGGCTGCAACGTGCCACCGCCACGCAGCGAAAATCCTAGGCAGCGATCGCGGCTTTGACCTGTTCGACCACGGAGGTGAATTCGGCCGGTTCGTGGATCGCCATCTCCGACAGCATCTTGCGGTCCAATTCGATCCCAGCCTTCTTCAGGCCATAGATAAATTCGCTGTAGCGCAACCCGTGCTCACGGCAGGCGGCGTTCAGACGGGTGATCCACAGGCGGCGGAAGTCCCGTTTGCGAACCTTTCGATCGCGATACGCGAAGACGCCAGCACGCAGGAGTGTCTCTTTAACGGTTCGCAGCAATTTGCTGCGTCCACCACGAAATCCCTTGGCTTTCTTAAAAAGCCGACGCTTGGCCTTGCGACGGGCCGAGCCTTTTGTCGTTCTCATCGATCTTTCCTTGGCACATCAAGGCCCTCGCGAATCAAACCGCAAGCGTTTTGAGCCCGTGCGCATATGAGGGGTCGTTAGTTGCTGTAGCCGTTAAGGGCGATGGCGATCTTTTTCTCCATCGGCACCGCCAGCGTGCCCGTACCTCGAAGATTGCGGCGACGCTTGGTGCTTATCCGGTGAGCCAAATGGCTCGTGCCGGCCTTGCGGTGCATGGCCTTACCCGATGCCGAGAGGCGAAATCGTTTCTTGGTGCCTTTGTGTGTTTTCATTTTCGGCATGGTAAATTCGCCTGTTGCTTTG
Source organism: bacterium (assembly GCA_030432015.1). Taxonomy (GTDB): domain Bacteria; phylum Planctomycetota; class Planctomycetia; order Pirellulales; family Pirellulaceae; genus ARS98. The sequence continues at coordinate 7,658 of JAUIHJ010000332.1, read as the reverse complement.
GGTTCCGAATTCCCGGAACACCACTACTGGGAGGTTCGCAGAATGGGAAACCACGGATTTTAAAGGGTATTTGGTCAAGGGAAAAGGGGGATCTGACCCGCCGGGCGAAACTTTTCCACATCCGCGGCCACCCACCTCCACTTCAATGGCCACGTACCCGGGGGGGCGTCCCGCGTCGAATTCGCTTGGGACACCCTGACGTTGTTGGTGGGATCCTTGCACCATCTTGACATGTTGACGCTGCTACAAACGCGACATGAGGTGCCTGTCTCGCCGCCTCACGCTCGACGTTATCGACGTTCCGCCACGCCCTAAATCACGAAATATTAGTGACTAAGGGCAAATTCTCTGCCAAGGTGAAGCCGTTCAACTTCTGGCCAGGCGTCCCACCGCGGAATCGAGTTTTTCCAGCGCTTCGTCGACGGAGTCGGGCGTCATGGCGGCGCAAAACCCGTGGTGGCAGGCGGCGCCCCCATAATCGTGGAAATAGACCCCCTCGGCGATCGCGGCCGCGATAAATCGCAGCATCTGCTGGCGATCGTGCCGTTGCGTGTCAGCATAATTGCGAATCGGACCGCTGATGCCGAAGTAGACGCCAAACCGAGCGCCCAGGCCGCGGGCGAGGCCGGGGACTCCGTGTCGCTGAAAGGCCCCGTTGAGGCCACCGATCAGTCGCTCGCCGATTGCGTTGATGTGGGGATAGAACTCTGGCTCGCGATACGTTTGTACGGCCGCCATGGCAGCGGCAACCGCGACCGGGTGGGCGTTGTAGGTACCGCTGTGCTGGCAATCTCCCTGAGGCATCAGGTGTTCCATCAGTTCGGCACGGCCACCAAAGACACTGAGCGGGTATCCGCCGCCGACCGATTTCCCCAGGGTGCAAAGGTCCGGCGTCACGCCCAGATAGCGCTGGGCGCCGCCGGCACACATGCGAAAAGCGCTGAGCACTTCGTCGAAAATCAGCAGCGCACCAGCTTCGCGTGACCGCGTCCGGAGGGTGCTGATAAACTCGGGATCGGGAATAATGCATCCCGCGTTGTAATAGATCGGTTCGCAAATCGCAGCCGCCAGTTCCGGGCCGTGCCGGTCGAACGCCTGATCCAGCATCTCGACATTGTTGTACGGAATTTGCACGAGGTGTTGCTCAAGTCCCGGCGTCACACCCGTCGACTGCGGAGACAACGGCGGGGCGAACTTGCCGAGTTCCTGGGCGCCGAACATCACTTGATCGTGGTAGCCGTGGAAGTTGCCCTCGAACCGCAACAGCTTCGTACGGCCGGTGATGGCCCGCGCCAGTCGGATGCAGTGCATGGTCGCCTCAGTTCCCGATCCGGTGAATCGAACTCGCTCGAGGCAGGGCACGGTGTCACACAGCAGGGCGGCGAGTTCGGCGTGTAACTCGGATTCATAGGAGCAGGCGGCACCACGGGCGAGGGCCCCTTCGACCGCTCTTCGGACCCGAGCATCGCCATGCCCCAAGAGCGTCGCGCCGTGGCTGCAGCAGAGGTCAAGGTACGGACGGCCGTCCAGGTCCCAAACACGGCAGCCTTCGGCGCGGTCGATATACAGCGGATGGCCGAGGGCCTGATTCACGCGAGTCGACGACGAAACCCCACCTGCCAACGACTTCGACGCCCGCTTATATTGGTCGAGAACACGACTCATGATTGGTCCTGTCACAGAGTTGAAAATGAAGATCATGAGTGCAGCCATCAGCGGTGGATCTGAACCCGACCTGCCGTACCAGCACTCCAAACACGGGCCGTCAGTATAGACGCCTGCACCACAGTTCTCACCCAAGGAAGCGGATTCGATGAGCGAGCGAAGCAAAGTTTTTGTGACCCGTGAAATTCCGGCCGCCGGGCTCGACCGTGTTGTGGCCGCATGTGACGCCGATGTCTGGAAGGAACCGTTGCCGCCTTCACGCGATGAATTACTCAGGCGGATCGCTGGCTGCGAAGGAGTGCTGTCGTTGCTCACCGAAAAGGTTGATGCCGAATTCATGGACGCCGCCGGAGCGCAACTGAAAGTCATCAGCAACTTCGCCGTTGGCTACAACAACATTGACGTTGCCGAAGCAACACGCCGCGGAATCCGTGTCGGTAATACGCCCGATGTGCTGACCGACGCCACCGCCGACATGGCGTTCTCGCTCCTCATTTCTGCCGCTCGTCGCATGATCGAATGCCAGGATTACGTTCGGGACGCCAAGTGGAAAACGTGGGAACCGTTGGGCCACATCGGCGTTGACCTCATCGGTCGGACGATCGGCATCGTCGGCATGGGACGGATTGGTATGGCGATGGCCAAACGATGCCATGGCGGTTGGGGGATGCGGGTCTTGTATCACGACAATTACCAGAACAAGAATGCCGAAGCGGAGTTTGGTGCGCGGCAAGTCGACTTTGACACCCTGCTGGCCGAGTCCGATTTTGTCTCCGTTCACACCGACCTGAACGAGACGACCCAAGGAATGTTCAACGCCGAGGCGTTCGGAAAAATGAAACCGACGGCCGTCTTTATCAACAGCGCCCGCGGCCCGATTCACAATCAGCCCGATCTTTACGCAGCACTCAAGGCCGGGCAGATTTTCGCGGCGGGACTCGATGTGACCGACCCCGAGCCGATCTCGATGGACGATCCGTTGCTGTCACTGTCGAACTGCGTGATTGCCCCGCACGTCGCCAGCGCGACAATCTCCAGCCGCAACGGCATGGCAGAGATTGCCGCCGATAATCTGCTCGCTGGCTTGAAGGGCGACCCTCTGCGGTGTCCGGTGGCCTGACGAAACCCACGTCAGGCGGTTTCGCGGCGCGCTGGCGGGCCAGCGTACGGCCCGAGATAATCCGTTGCGCACTGCAAAGCGTCGGTCGAATCGCACCTCGCGGTCGCGATGCGCGCCCGGGCGTCGAGTCACGCCAGCACCGGGAGACTGCGGCTGCAAATTCTGCAGACTTCGATTTCTCGAACGTTCCTTAGCGAAAAGGCTCGGCGCTGGTAGACTGATCACGTAGCGTCAGCCTGGTCAACTCGCTCGATGGGGCAGCGTACCCGACCCACCATCAGCGTACTCGTCCCTCCAACCGAGTGAGGCGGGCAGCCGGTACTGAATCGTTATTGTTTGCCTCGTATTCTGGATCACATCGCATGGATTTCACCATTTTGAATCGCACCGGATGGCCGACGTGGAAGCAACTGGCCATGTTGTTCATGATCGCGATACCGCTGGGCGATGTCGCCACGGGCTGCCATGCGGCTGAACAAGCCGAAGCCGGCGCGGTTGGGTTGCCGGGTTGGCAGGTCGCACCATTCAAGCTTCAGGCGATCACGCCGCGCCCGAACGCTGCCCAACATTCGCCCGCCGAGAATGGTCGTTCAAGAGAGCCAGACGCAACCGACGGAATCTCAGAGAATTCTGGAAACGCGGATGTCATTGAACTCCTTCAGCCGCCGCGCGAGCTGTTGACAGTCGTCTGTTTTCTCGGTGCCGAGTGTCCCCTGGCGCGGCTTTACAGTCCTCGGCTAAATGCCTTGGCCGAAGAATTCGCAGACCGCGGTGTGCGGTTCATCGGGGTCAACAGCAACAGCCAAGATTCACTGGCCGACGTCCGCACATTTGCACGTGACCATGGTGTGGCGTTTCCGATCGGCAAGGACTACCAGAACACGGTCGCCGACCAATTTGGGGCCGAGCGGACTCCGGAAGTCTTCGTAATCGATGCCACGCTGACGATTCGGTATCGAGGACGCATCGACGACCAGTACGAACCGGGCCTGGCCCGTGTTACGTCGACACGTCACGACCTGCATGCCGCTCTGGAAGAATTGTTGGCCGGTCAGCCTGTCAGTCAGCCGGTCACCGCAGCGCCGGGCTGTCTGATTGGGCGTGCGCGTCCGACGAAACCGCAACCGGGCGCCCCAGCGGGCATCACCTACGCGAAACAAGTTTCGCGCGTGTTGATCAACCATTGTGTTGAATGTCACCGCGCCGGAGAGATTGGGCCCTTCGCCTTAACCGACTATGACGAAGTGGTGGGCTGGGCGGATACGATGTTGGAGACCATTGACGACGGCCGCATGCCGCCCTGGCACGCGACCGGTGCGCACGGCACGTTTGCCAACGCACGGGAGATGCCGGAGTCAGACAAGCAACTGCTACGTGACTGGGTCGCCGCAGGCGTTCCCTTTGGGGATCCGAGCGACTTGCCGGAAGTCCCCGCGACGGTTCCAGGTTGGCAACTGCCGCGTGAACCCGATCTGATATTGGAAATGCGTCCCCAACCCTTTGTTGTGCCGCCGACCGGGACCGTCGAGTATCAATATTTCGTCGTTGACCCCGGCTTCAAAGAGGATAAGTGGATCACGGCCGCGCAAATCGTCCCCGGCGCAAGGTCGGTGGTCCATCACGCGATCTGTTTCGTCCGCCCTCCGGACGGGACGGAGTTCCGTGGGGTCGGGTGGGTGACGGCCTATGTCCCCGGTCAACGTACGATGGCGTTGCCGCCCGGCGCAGCGCGGCGCGTGCCGGCAGGATCGAAACTGGTCTTCCAGATGCATTACACGCCGACGGGCAAAGCGCAACCCGACCTGACCAGGATCGGCATGCTGTTCGCCCGCGACGAAGAGGTGACGCATGAGGTCTTTACGGTGGTGGCGATCGACCAGGAATTCGAGATTCCGCCCCACGCCGCCAATCACGCCGTGACGGTGACGGTTGATGCGTTGCCAGCATCCAGCGAGTTGTTTGCGATTGTTCCCCATATGCACGTCCGCGGTAAGTCGATGCAGATCTCTACGCGCCGCGGCGATACCGAACAGCTAATCCTCGATGTGCCACGGTACGACTTTAATTGGCAGCATAGTTACTTTCTCGCCAAGCCGCTGCCGCTCACATCGGTCGATGCGATCAAGATGACCGCCACGTTTGATAACTCGGCCAACAATCCAACCAACCCGGATCCCACCCAATTCGTCACCTGGGGCGACCAGACATGGCAAGAAATGGCGATTGCCTTCCTGGCCGTGTCGGAACCCCGGGACGCCGCGCAGCGGCAACCGCGTCGCCGGCCAGCGAAGCAGACGGTCGACAAGACTGCGCAGGTCGAGGCGTTGGTGCAGGATTTCTTGCGACGATTCGATGTTGACGGCAATGGCAACGTCGATCGCGATGAGACGCCCCTGTCGTTTCAGCAATTCCGGTTCAATCGATTTGATAAGGACCGCGATGGTCGACTGACTCCAGAAGAGATCCGACGCGCCGCGCGGAATCAACTCTGATCTTCGTCACGTCCGACCAGGCCGGACCTGCACCTCGCAACCCTTCGCTGATCCCCCGGAAGCTCTGACCACGACATGTCGCGACTCTTTGATCGATCGACCGGTTGGATTGTCGACCGTCCGTTGGCTGCCTGGTTATTGCTGGCCGTACTGAGCGGGTTCGCGCTGATCGGCTACTACGATCCGCGTCTGGTGACCGACCTCTTCACGGCCGCAACCGAAGAATCGGAAGCCACACGCCCCAACCCTGGAGGCACTGCGGCACCACCACCGAATGTTGACCCGATTAGCCTTGCCAATGCCGATGCGATCGTGGTGGTCGAATCCGATCAATTCTTCACGCCCGCCGGCGCCAAGATGATTCGGCAGGTGGTCGCGAGGCTGCAAGCCCAGGACCACATCGGCGACATCTTATGGATGGATGAAGCGCCCCCGTTAAACATTTTCGGTCTGCGCGAACCGATTTTCCCCCACTCGGAAGCGTCCGCAGAACGGTTCGCTGCGGCGCGAGACACAGCGCTTGCACACCCGCTGGTCGGCGGTCAACTGCTTTCCAGCGACGGGCGGACGCTGCTCTTGCTGGTCAATTTCAAGTGGCTATCGATTGACGGCGACGAGGACTGTACATCCGGTCTCCGCCAACTTGCGGAACAGGCGGCAGCCGACTTCCCCGACATCAAAGCAACATTTCGTGTGACCGGTCGTGTGCCACTGTACGTCACCGCGATTCAATCTCATGAGCTTAACCAGTGGCGGTATCAGCTGATCGGATACGGCATGATCGCGCTGATGTCGACGATTCTGTTTCGCGGCGTAACAGCGGTCGTGATTGTGAGTCTGGCACCGTCGCTGGGTGTGTTTTGGACACTCGGGATGCTGCGTTACTTCGGCTTTCAAGATAACCCTTTCAACGATGTCGTGCTGCCAATCTTGATCAGCCTGGTGGGTCTGACCGACGGTGTCCATTTGATGGTCCAGATTCGCCGCAACCGAGTGTCTGGACTCTCCACGCGCGACGCGTCGCGGCTGGGTATTCGGGAAGTTGGATTGGCCTGCGGACTGACATCGCTGACGACGGCCGTTGGCTTCGGCTCCCTGGCACTGGCCCATCACGAGATCGTCCGTGAATTTGGCTGGTGCTGTGTGCTCGGTGTCATTTTGACATTCATAGCGGTGGTGACGACGATTCCTTTGGCCTGTTCCAGTTGGCTCGGGCGGCGCGTCCACGTCGGTCACGACAAAGGCCTGATTGATCGCCACTTGAATCGCATCGGTGGCGTCGTCGAATTCGTACTTGCCCGACCCACGGCGTTCAGCCTGGCCGGGATTTTCATCACGCTGGCGTTGTTTCTGACATCGCTGACATTGCGACCTGACGAACGAAACTCGAACGCCTTGCCCTCGCGGAGCGAGGCTGCCATCGCGCTGGCCCAGATGGATGCCGCTTTGGGCGGTCTCGAATTTGGATACGTCGACGTGCACTGGTCGGATCAGATTGCTGCGAATTCGCCCGAAGTGCTCGACGTGATTCGGTCCATCGATCTGATCGTGCGCGACGAACCTTTGCTTGGCCATCCGCTCTCGATCCGGAACTTCTTGGATGCCTTGCCAGGTGAGGGCGAGGCGGAAGACCGCATGTCGATGCTCGAACTGCTTCCCCCGCCGCTGAAACGCGCGTTTTACACGCCCGAGCGGCGCGAGGCGCAAATCAGTTTTCGCGTCCAGGATTTGGGGATCGCCCGATACGGTCCGGTCTTCGAGCGGCTCGAAGTCGAGCTGGCGGCCATGGAAGCCAAGCACCCCGAATTCAACCTCAGCCTATCGGGGTCTGCCGTGCGGCGCTGGCGGAATCTCTACCAGATCGTCGTCGATCTGGCGACCAGCCTGGGCACCGCCACACTGATCATCTTTGCCGTGCTGGCGTGCGTCTATCGCTCTTTGCGAATGGGACTGATCTCGGTCATTCCAAATATGTTTCCCCTGGCGTTTACCGGTACGTATCTGGTGATCACGGGCCAGGCTCTGGAGTTGGTCAGCGTTTGCGCATTCACCGTCTGTTTGGGAATCGCCGTCGACGACACGATTCACTTCTTGACGCGCTTTGAAGAAGAACGCAAGAAGACGGATAACCAGGACGAAGCGATTCGCCGCGCCTTCACGGGTGTCGGGACCGCGCTGATCATGACAACCGTGATCCTGGTCGCCGGGTTTTCAACCGTTCTGTTCAGTGATTCGCGGGACCACCGAATCTTCGCCAGGATGGGGACGCTGACCATCGCGACGGCTTTGCTGGGAAACCTGATCGGCGGCAGCATCTTTGTCGGCGTTTTGAATTACGCGCACATCCGCAAAACGCAGCCGGCCGATGAGTAGCCGCCCGC